>JAISIJ010000028.1 GCA_031262245.1 Oscillospiraceae bacterium
TTCAGGGTTGCAATTAATAACATAATCAAAAGCACTTTTATCTTGATAGCGTGCCGAATATAATGCCTCACAATATTTTTTGTAAGAGATATGCTTTTTGTTAGGAATGCTCGGTAAAACAATGTCCAATATAAATGGTGTATCGCACAAACATACTGCATCATATTCTTTTAAATAACTACGAATATAAGCTTTTGTTACAACAACATTGATAGCATTATTGGCTTGTAAGTTGTTTTTTTCACTTGATTCAATAAGAGGAAGGATATAGTCACTAATGTACGCCATTCCGCCTAATTGGACTGGTACACTTTCCAAGCGATACTCCAAATCACTATATTTTATATTGGGCAACGTTCTACTTAATTCACGCCACGTTTCATCTTTTCCAATTAAAGACAGCCAATCCTCTTTTATGTATTGGCTTGAACTTATACGCCTTTGTTTTAATGTTGCCGGTAAATATATTTCAGTATCTGATTGCAAAAAATCTGCATAATGAAAGCCCTTTTTTTCAAAATTATTGCGATGTTCTACTTGTTTTTTGTTTAACAAAGAATTCAAATCAGGTGCGGTAGAGGCAAACTCGATACAGTTATGCTCGGAAATTGACTGGAAGTAATTCACTAAATTGAATGCTATGTCTGATTCAAAGTAATTAGATATAGGGATAATTATTTTTTCTTTTGCAAGAAGGAAAGCTAAAAACATCGCCGTCTTAAAAAAACGATTTATATTTATAGGATTATATGATGAATTTATATATAATTTTTGTAATTCTGCATCTAAAAAATGCACAAAAATATTATCTGAAATCATTAATATCCCTCACATCACGAAAATTAATCAAGGAAATCAAACAAACTCATCTGTTTCGGTTGTCCGTCATAAGGTTTTCGACAATTTTCTCTGAAATATAGATTCACTATTTCATAATTTTTATGAATGGGAGTACACTCCCAAGCCTTTAACTCGTCAGATAATGGTTCGTATATATCATTTAATAAGAATACTTTCCTTCTCCAAGTGAATGCCATCACGATTTCCGCAAGCGTATTTGCTCCGATGTAATTAGGTATTCCTCTTTTTTCCTCATTAAAGACAAGTATAGCCAATGTTTCAGCTTCTCTTATTTTCTTGAGATATGACAAAGAAACTTTTTTCTTGAAGTTTTCAAATTCTTCCACTGTTATATCCTCTGACAATTTTGATTCATCTGAAGGAATCATAGTGTTAATACCGAAATTATCCAAAGTTTTTTTGCATAACTTCATCTCATCGTAAAAAAACATACTTCCACTTATTAAAAGCGTATTTTTAGATTTTCCAAAAACGTCATCAAAAGCAGTCCTCCCCTTATCGGATAAATTTTTAGGTCTTACATATGCTTGCTTATTATTTTCAAGAGAATTGCCAAATTCTCTTTTGAAATAATGTGTTCATTATCTACTGGAGGCTCAAGAAAGTATAGGGGTTGTTCTTTTGCCATTATTATTCCTATCTCATAACAAGTCGTTCTGCCTAAGTATCCATTCGGATTACAGACATAAACTGCATCTGCGTTCAATATTTTTCGTATAGTATCGTTCTGTATATCAATATCTGATTGCGATTTATCGTCAGCTTCGAATAAAACAAAACCGTTTCTATTTGTGTAAATCCTTGATTTATAAGGAGAAGTTATACGTATATTTTGCTCAGTAAAATATGTTATGAGATTTAAAACCTCATCATAGTATTTTTGAAAACTTCCTATGATGGCTACTGAAGCATTAAAATTATTATTAGATGACATTATTAAAACCTCACTTATGTTCCTAAAGCAGTACAATCTTTCACCCTCTTAGATAAGGGGAATAAAGACACTCTCTAAAAAAAATTACAAATTATGGTCGAAGGAGTGGAAATAAAAGTTCAGAAAAAATAATAGAAATATACATATTCAAAATAAATCTTGTCGAAATTAGAATAGTACGATAAACCATTCTATGAGGAAAGACAATGAAAATATGTGCAAGCTCCGAGAACCTTATTCTTTAGAAAATCCAATTGATTTGGGACGCCGTTATAGGATATACACATTATATTATTCATCAAAAGAAATATGATAATTACGCTCTTTTATTATTTCAGCTATTTTTTGATTCAAAATCAATTATTTTGTCAATGTAAATTTCTTCAGCTAATTTGGCAATGCTACGTATTCCTTTACTACCTTTATCATTTTCTAAAATAAAGTATTTATCAGTTTCACCTAATTTTAAGTCTTTAGATATGTGGTCATAATCTTCATAAAGTTGCGGCAAAATATAATTTGATAATATTTCTTGCTTTTCAATTCTATTATAGCCATTTAAATGCACTATCTTCATTCGATCTAAAAGAGGCTGTGGTAAATTTTCTATTGTGTTTGATGTAACAATAAAAATTACTTGTGAAATGTCGTAATAAATATCTAAAAACGAATATTTAAAATCGCAATTATTTTTATCAAAAAGTTGCAACAATGAATACCAAATCAATCCATTTTCACGGTCAACAGCACATTTATCAATTTCGTCAAGTATTATAACCGGATTAAAACAACCTGATTCAATTATTGCTTTGGATATAGCTCCGCCTGTTGAATCTCGATAATGTGTAGATAAACCTGTGATATCACTACCGGATTGTAATCCATTTAAACTGATTATAGCACTTTCTCTTCCTATCGAAACGGCGACAGCTTTAGCAAAAGTAGTTTTACCCGTCCCGGCATCTCCATTAAGCAATAAAACGGTAGGGCGATTAGAAGAATATTTCTGTTGCACTAAGTATCTCTGAATTTCTTTTTTTGTATTCGCCATACCATAGTAAGTTTTATCCAGATTTTTTAGGACTTCAGTAACTAAATGACGATTTTGACAGTATTCGTGATGTTGACAACGGCGTTGGAATTATGTTGCCACTTAAAAATATGTTGAACGAGGCATACGCTCTCGACATTAGCCGAAAAGTAAAAGCACAGCAACACGAAATGATGTTGCGAGGTGAATTTGTGGGTGCAAGACCGCCTTACGGCTATGTTAAAGACCCAAATAATTGTCACAAATTAATTGTTGACCCCGAGTCTGCGGA
>JAISIJ010000128.1 GCA_031262245.1 Oscillospiraceae bacterium
GTAATAATCAATAGTATGGGCATAAAACCAGAAAGCTTTACTTTGGTAGCTCCAGAATTGAAAGTTTCACATTCATATGTTAATTTAAATAACAATTTTGAACTTCAAAACAACTTATAAATGGTCATATACCGATTATCAACTTATGCTTGAAATTTCAAAGCTTACAGAAGTATGGCTTCCAGGCAAAACACTTCTTGCTAACACGCTTGATCCTAAAACTATTTCTATGATTATGAATAATCATGACGAAAATTTTCAGCGGAGCAAATTACAAGATTATATTCAATCTATTAAATTAATGATTCCGATTAAATTAAAAGGGAGAAGCGGAAATACAAATCATATTGAATTAGATGACAATTTCACCTATACCAAAAACACTGACAATTGCATCACAATAAAAAATCGGAACATGGAATTTGAAATTATAGAAAACAGAATTTATAAAGTCATCAACGCACTACACAACCCTTCTGTTATAGCTTCTCGGTTAATGACAGGAGATTTATATGATTGTCTCGTTATTCTTGAGACAGAAGATATTGATAGATATCCTGAATTCCTTGACTACACCAAAAGGCTTGATATTGAAGCTGAGTTAGAATCGAAAATTCGCCAAGTAAAAGAATTTTCGCGTATAACCATAGGCGTTCATCCTATACTTGATAAAAATAAGACAGAAAGACAATTGCATATAAATTTCGAAGATTGTGAAACTTCAACAATAATAGGAAAATGTTCATCAAAGAGACTGTTAATTGGCGTTTTTCTTAAAAATGAAGCATATGGTCTTAGTAAAAGTAATAAAACTTTATCAAAAAAGAGAACCACTTTAATTTCACTTGTTTCTGATTTCTTCGCCTCCTTTTTCAAAAACGGTGCGAAGCAAATTCCACTGTACGAGGAGGCAGATTTATATGGATATTAATGTTATCAAAGAAAAGCTTACAAGTATAAATTGGAACTTTGATTTTACAATTAATTATGACGATACAACGATTCGCCCTTTTAATTGTAGAAAATATTTTTCATATCCCGCAACATTTATTCCCGAAATACCGTATACGCTAATTGATATTCTTTCAAAAAAGGGGGATGTTGTACTTGATCCTTTTGGTGGTGTAGGAACTACTTTTATGCAAGCTTTGCTTTTAGAACGGCAACCCTATTCATATGATATTAATCCAATTGCGTCAGACGTATGTGATGTTTTATATCATCTATTTGACCCGTTGCTTAATTATACAGCTATTCAGAACGATTTGTTAAATATCATTGAAGATTATGATGTAAATATTAATTATTCGTTACTTTTATCCGACGAAAGGAAAGAACTTATCGGATGGTACGAAAAAGAGACATTTAACAAAATCTCCTTTTTATTCAATAAATTTGATGATCTTAATCACGGTATAGTTACTGAAATATTTAAACTGGTCTTAAGTAGTTTACTGACAACACTATCGAGCCAAAATAAAGGTTGGGCTTATATTGCTGACAATGTCAAGCCGAAAGCTGATGAATTAAAAAGCAAGCCAGTGTTTGATTATTTTAAAACAGCTATAAAAACGTTGTTTAAAGATGTTATGGAGCAAAAAAAATCACTTTCACTAAATTTCAGTGAATTTTATTGCCAAGTAGCAAAATCTAAACGTGTATTTAACGATACATTGATAAACAATACTTTTGATGATAATACAGTTGATTTAGTTGTTACATCTCCTCCATACCCACGTATGATTGACTATATAAAATCTCAAAGATTGTCTTTTTCATTTGAAGAATTAAATTTTAAAGATTATGTTGAAAATGAAATAGGCGCACGTTATAGAAGAACTCGGCAAAACACTTTGGAAAAGTATAAGCAGGAAATGGCTGCTGTTAATAATCATATTGAGCGTTTGTTGAAACCCGGAGCTTTTCTTTGTCTTGTTCTTCCAGATTATAAAAATGATGATGACAGAAAACCCATAATTGAAGAAATCGTTAAGTCATATGAAGGCGGATTTGAATTAATCAGCAAAATAGGAAGATATATACCAAGTCATAAAAGGACACTAAGCATTCAATGGGCGAGCCTTGTTAATGAAAACATCTATATTTATCAAAAGAGAGGTTGCTGAAATGAATTTTGAAGGAATTGTTATCACTGGTACTTCATGTGCAGGAAAAAGTACAATTGCAAATGAATTATGCAAACCAAGAAATTCAAATACTCAATCTTCATTTCAGCTGATAAAAGCGATTACAACTCGCGCAAGAAGGGATGACGATAATAATTATGACTATGTAACAGATGAAGATTTTGACCTATTGGTAAGTGAAGGTAAATTACTTATTACATCAACTTATAGAGGATGTAAGTATGGTATTAAGAATGACGAATCTGACAAGGTATTTAAATCAAAAAAGAATAAAACGCCAATTTTAATACTCACTTCGGAAGCTACAAAAGAATTATCTGAAAAGTATTATGGACGATTTATGAGTTTTTTTATCGATGCAGATAATGACGAGCTACTCTATAGAAAATCTTTGCGTGAAAAGCGTACATTAGCTAACAATGAAAAAGAATATTTTACAAAGCTCATAAATAATGATCGTGAATACTCTTTTGTTGCAAATTACGTTGTTTATAATAATGAAAATGCGCCGTCAGTTCAGCTTATAGAGCTTTTATGGAATCATAAAAATAACGGCGGCGGTCTGTCACATAATATCATTCAAAAGATGATTCAATCTGGAATGCTTTTAGATAAGGCTGAAATAAGCAAAATAAATGGTGCATCTTATGATTTGTCACTTGGAGATGAATATTATTATGGCGGGAAAATCAATTACATGACCGATAAGAATCCTTTTTTAACTATAGAACCATATGATTACGCTATAGTTTCTTGTACCGAACTTGCTCGAATGCCACGAGATGTAACAGGAAAATTTGGTCTTACAGTTAGTCTCTTTTGTCAGGGTATAATTTTGTCAAACGGTCCGTCCGCAAATTGATCCTGGATTTAAGGGGAAACTTTTTTGCCTATTGTTTAACACATCAAATCGAGCGGTGTTTTTAAAGAGAGGACAACATTACGCAACTATTGAGTTTAACAAGCTAATTGAACCCGCTGAAGTATACAAAGGGCAATATCAAAATACGGAAAAAATCATAGATTACATCCCTGCTAATGCGTTACAAGGTGCAATTAATGAATTAAAAAACGAAATTGAAAAATTAAAAAACGAAAGTAAGCTGATGCAAAATATATATCTTGGAGTAGCGGGAATGATGTTTGCTATTATTTCTATACTCTTAGTGTTGGGGTAATTCAGCAAAAAAACAAAAGCCGTGCTGTATCTTAGCACGGTGTATGTACTAAAAATTAAAGAATTAAGAGGATTGAATATGATTATCACAATAGAAGATTTTATTCGAGAATACGAAAAAATCAGAGATATGGGTTGGATTAGAACTCATAGAGGCGGACCGACAGGAATTGGAAAGACTCTCGAGGATTTACTTGACATCCATGAAAATAATCTTGATGAGCCGGATTTTGGCGAATATGAACTCAAATCCAAAAGACTGAGAGCCACCAGTATGCTGACAATGCTCACAAGAGCCCCTCAACCTGCAAGAGCAAATACTTATCTTCGTTTAAAATATGGCTATTCCAGTTCAGTTTATGATAATGATGAAAAAGTTCTGCATTCTACATTAACGGCTCAACGATTTGTACCGATTCAAAATACAGGTTTTAAGCTCAAAATTGTATGTGATGATAACAAGATAAACATTGCATCCGAAGAGGGAATCGAAGATATTTATTGGGATAGAGAGAATCTGCGCAAAGCATTCAATAAAAAAT
>JAISIJ010000046.1 GCA_031262245.1 Oscillospiraceae bacterium
ATTTGTATGAGGAAAATAAAATGATAGATAACAAAGAACAAACTTTTGAAGAAGCGTTGAAAAATTCTTTACCTCAAGCTGAAAGTGTTGATATTCTCACGGGTTATTTCTATTTCTCCGGGTTTTCAAGACTTGCCGAAGAATTAAAAGACAAACACATTCGCATACTTGTAGGAATGGCTATTGACCCGACGGTTATATCAGAATTAAGTTCTCTACTGAAAAACAAAAGAGATATTGACCTCGCAATGTTTGGCGATAGAAAATGGTATTTCAGAAATAAAACCGATAAAACAAAAACATACACAGATAGTTTTGTTGAACTATTTAATAAATCAGCGTTGTCTGAAAATTTTGATAATCCCGAAGAACAGTCAATGTACCTTATCTTTGAAGAGAAACTTAAAAATGGGACTCTTGAAATAAGAATACCTAACTCTTCTCAACACTCAAAAGTTTATATTCTAACAAATAAACCCGAATTTTCGGCTAATGGCGACCAAAAAGGTATAGTTTTTATGGGTTCGTCTAATTTTACCTATAACGGACTTTTAGGGCAAGGCGAGTTAAATGAACGTTTTAGCAATAATGAAAAATATAATGATTATAAAGAAAAATTCGAATCCTTATGGAATGATTCCGAAACAGTAGATATTCAAACCTCCACAGGTAACAAAGAGTTCATTAAAAACTTAGAAAACCGACTTTGGATACATTCTCAACCTAAACCATATAAACTTTTTATCCGCATTTTACACGAATTATATAAGCAAGAGCAAAACGCAAATATCGACACCCCACATATAATTTCTAACGGCAAGTTTGCAAATTTACGTTATCAATTAGATGCTATTCAAATGGCGGTTGACTGTATAAATAAAAACAACGGAGTTATAATTGCAGATGTTGTCGGTCTCGGAAAGTCGGTTATTGCCTCTGCTGTGGCTTATAATCTTGACATCACAAGCACAATTATTATTTCTCCTCCTCATTTGATTAAACAATGGGAAGATTATGTGCAAGTTTTCGGTATCAGAGGTTCTGTAGTTAAAAGCGGAGGAAATATTAAAAGTATCCACAAAGACTATTCCGACCGCAAAGACCCTATACTATATATTATTGACGAGGCCCACCGTTATCGTAATGAAACTACTGAAGATTATCAACTTTTACATCAATTAACCCGTTCAAATGCTAATAATAAAGTAATTTTACTTACTGCAACGCCGTATAACAATCGTCCACAAGACTTATTTGCAATGATAAAGTTATTTCAAACGCCGAGCCGTTCCACTATCCAATCCGTTGACAATTTATCTGTCCGTTTTCACGAATTAATTACAAAATACAGCAAATTAGAACGTGAGGGTAAAAAGGATTTAACGATAGATATAACTAAAAAATTGAAAAATTTAGGCTCTGAGTTGCGTTTGTTAATCGAACCTGTTATAATCAGACGTTCCCGTATCGACTTAAAGGAAATAAAAGAATATGCCGAAGACCTTGAAAATCAAGGTATATCTTTTCCCGAAGTTATAGGTCCCGAACTCGTGACATATGATTTAGGCGAAATTCGTGAAATATATACTGAAACTCTTGAAAAATTAACTGCCAAAGACGGATTTATCGGTTCGAGATATATGGCTGTAACCTATCTTGTAAGCAAAGACGAATTTACAGCCAAATACAGAAGATTTTTCAGCGATAAAGACTTAGAAACCGCACAGTCTAACCTTGCCAAATTTATGAAACGATTGCTTGTAATGCGTTTTGAAAGTTCAAAATATGCGTTTAAGTCCACACTCGAAAAAATGATTAAATCACTTGAAAAAATGATAAGTTGGTGGGAAAAAGGTTATGTTCCGATTTTGAAAAAAGGTGATTTAGCCGACCCGGAAGATTTAGATATTGATGAATTATTAAACAGAATTGAAGACGAAATAAGCGATATTGAAGAAATCAAGAAAATAGCTGTTCCTGTTGAAGTCAGTATGTTCAAAGAAAAATTTATTACTGATGTTAAGCACGATTTGATTCTATTAAATGAAATTTATTCAGAGTGGTTCGGAGAAAATGAAACAGGCTTTGACCCCAAACAATTGTGCGTTGAAGAAAAAATTAAAGATTTACTTGCTGAAAATAAAAACCGAAAAATAGTTATATTTTCGTCATATGCCGATACGGCTGAATATGTTGCCGAACAGCTTAAAGAACACGGATTTAACCGAACTTTACTCTATACCGGACAATCTAAAAATATCGGGCGAGAAGTTGTATCCGAAAACTTTGACGCTTCTTATGAACAAAATAAACAGAAAAATGAATACGATATAATTGTTGCAACTGACGCTCTTTCCGAAGGATTTAACCTCCACAGAGCAGGAATTATTATCAATTACGATATTCCTTTTAATCCTACAAGAGTAATTCAACGTGTTGGGCGTATTAATCGTATTAACAAAAAAGTTTTTGACGAAATTTTTATTCTTAACTTTTTCCCTACTGATATAGGTGAAGAAATAGCAAAAATTAAGAATATATCTACACTTAAAATGCTTTTGATAAATTCAAT
>JAISIJ010000054.1 GCA_031262245.1 Oscillospiraceae bacterium
ATTACAATATCTTTCACAGCAAGCATATTTTGATATAAATATCAGACATTGTCCCCACGGCAGACCTGTTATGTTCTATATTACATTAAGTGAGATTGAGAAGAAATTTCGGAGAATAGTATGAATGTTAAAATACAGCAAATAAAAGAATCTATCAGTAAGGTTATTGTGGGTAAAGATATTGCAATTACTCAAACTATTATTGCTCTGCTTTGCGGCGGTCATATTCTGCTTGAAGATGTGCCGGGTGTAGGTAAAACAAGACTTGCAACGGCTTTGGCTAAGAGTGTAAACGGAAAATTTAATCGTATTCAACTTACTCCCGATGTTATGCCGTCGGATATAACAGGTTTTTCTATGGTGAATCAAATAACTCACGAGTTTGAATATCGTGAGGGTTCGGCAATGTGTAATTTTTTACTCGCAGACGAAATTAATCGTGCCTCTCCTAAGGTTCAATCTGCTCTTCTTGAGGCAATGGAGGAGGGGCAATTAACCGTTGACGGTGTTACTCATCCCCTACCCCAACCTTTTATGGTTCTTGCAACACAGAATCCCGTCGAAACATCGGGAACGTATCGTTTGCCCGAAGCACAGACAGACCGCTTTTTTATGCGTATAAAAATGGGGTATCCGACACAGCAGGAAGAAATGAAAATTTTTGATAATAACGCAAAAAACAATACTGATTTTGAAACAAGTATTACCATTGACGAAGTGTTATTATTAAAAAAAGAAATTGAACATATAAAAGTTGCTCCGCAAGTAAAAGAATATATTATTAATTTAACTTCAAAAACACGCAAAGATGACGATGTGCTTTTGGGTGTAAGTCCCAGAGGCTCAATTGCGTTGTTTCAAGGGATTAAAGCTTTGGCATTTATCTTTGAACGTGATTTTGCTATCCCCGAAGATGTTAAAGAATTGGCAGTTTCTATTTTATCCCATAGAATTATATTGTCGGCAAAAGGAAAATCGAAATTTCTTAACACAGAGAATTATGTTACCGAATTATTAAAAATAGTTAACGTACCGATATAATTTATTAAAAAAGTTATTATAATTTTAATAGTTTATTCATTTTTTTGTGGTATTATATATTTATCATAAAATAAGGGGTATAATATGTTTTTTCCTGTTGAGGAAGTTTTAAAAGTTGATAAAAATTGCAGTATGGCTTCTTTGAATTTCTTTTCCGATAGTTTAAAGAGTTTATTAGATGCTTGTCCGCATATTTGCTTATTATTAGACGAAAACCTTAATGTTATTGATTGTAACAAAAAGGTTTTTGAGGATTTTTCTTTTAAGGATATAGATGATTTAAAAAAGAATTTTTGGACGTTTGTTATGTCGTCTATACCCGAATACTTGCCTAACGGCAGAAAAACTATTTCCCCTGTAGATTTTTGTTATAGTGTTTTAAAAGGGCAAAACAATACGGCAAGTATTGATACTCACCTTATTATTAATAACGAACTGAGGATTTTTAATATATCCCTTAAGAGGATTAGTTTTGGGGATAAGTCTTTTGTTGTTTGTTACGGAACTGAAATGTCAGAGTTGCAACAAACTCGAGTGAAATTGGAAAAAAGAGAAAAGTTGCTTATTGCTATAAGCGAGGTTGCTAACCTGTTTATGAGCAGTGAAATGAATAATGATGAAGAATTTGAAGAAATGTGCCGTCATACATTGGCGATAATTGCAAATTCCGTTGAGGCACATTGCATATCTATTTGGGAAAATTTTTCTGATGATAACAGTGACATTTGGGCTAAACGTTTATATGGTTGGAACAGCGACCACGAACAGGATTATGAAAACGGATTTTTGAAATTTAAATATGTCGAAGTTTTGCCTGAATGGTTGGAAGATAATAACTTGAGTATTATTAATACCTGTCCCGATTTTTTATCTGAAAGTATAAAAAAAGTTGATAATGTCGGTATATGCGATTCTGTTATACTTATTCCTTTGAAAATGCAAAATGTTTTCTGGGGGTTTGTGGGTATTGCACATAAAGGTAAAGCGTATTTCTTTGACGAAACGGAAAAGCAAATATTACTCTCGGCGGCAATGATAAATGTTTCGGGTATTGCTCGTTATAACCTTCTTAAATCTTCCAATGCAGAGAAAGAAAATGCACTTCGTGCTTCACGTTCAAAAACAGAATTTCTTGCTCGTATATCCCACGAAATTCGTACTCCTATTAATGCTATTATGGGAATGAATTTACTTGCAAGAAAATGTAATGATATTGACGATATACAATATAATTTAGATAAAATCGAGCAGGCATCACAACAACTTTTGGCAATTATCAATGACGTTTTGGATATGAGTAAAATTGAGGAAGATAAGCTTGAGGTAAATTTCTCAGAATTTAATTTTTCACAGATTTTAGAGAAAGTTGTCAATACCGTTCAAGTTAAAATGAACGAAAAAGGACAAATTTTCCTTTTAGATATTATTAAGAGTTTTACTCGTAATGTAATCGGCGACCAGTTACGCATTGCACAAGTTCTTTCTAATATATTGAACAATGCTTCAAAGTTTACACCCGACGGCGGAAAAATTGTTTTAAAAATCAGACAGGAAGATATTGACGAGTTTAAGAGTAATATCAAAATAGATATATCCGATACAGGTATAGGCATTGCTCCCGAAGCAATCGGTAAAATATTCGATGCCTTTGAACAGGCTGACGGCTCTATTATCCGTGAATTCGGCGGTACAGGTTTGGGTCTTTCAATATGCCGCAAATTAATTAAGTTAATGGGCGGAGATATAAGCGTTGTCAGCGAAGTAGGTAAAGGCTCAACATTTTCTTTTAATTTTATTATAACTTGGGGTTCGGAAACGTCTTATTTTGCTCAAACCCAGAAAATCAAACAGAAAACTAATATACTGATTATTGACGACAGCAATTTTATGCTGAAATATCTGAAAAATCTCTTGACATCATATAAACTCTCTTGCGATATTGCCACTTGCGGTAAAGATGCTGTTTTAATGGCTGAAAATGCAAAAAAGAACGGTCATTCCTATAATGTTATTTTCTGTGATTGGTATATGCCGGGAATGTCAGGTAAAGAAACTATTTTGGAATTGAAGAAAATAGTAGACGAAAAGTGTAATATTATTGTAATTACTGCTGAAGAATGGGGTAAAATCAGAAAAGATGTGACTTCTGTAGGTATTAAAAATCACCTTAATAAACCGATTTTGCCGTCTGTGTTGTATAATAAACTTATTGAGTTGATTGATACCGAAGATATGGATAATAGTTCTGCAAGTGAAATGACTGATAATTGGTTAGGAAAGAATATCCTTATTGTTGATGATAATGAAATGAACCGTGTTATTATCAGCGGAATTTTAGGCGAAACAGGTGTAACTTTTGACTATGCCGTTAATGGTGTTGAGGCGGTAAGTGCTTTTAAAAATGCTTCCGATAAATATGACTTAATTATTATGGATGTTCAAATGCCTATACTTGACGGGCTTTCTGCAACAAAGCAAATACGATTGCTTGATTGTCCGAGAGCGACTATTGTTCCTATTGTTGCAATGACTGCCAATGCTTTTAATGAGGACAGAGCCGCTTGTTTAAAATCGGGTATGAATGAATATATTGCAAAGCCTGTTGATGTTGCTAAATTACAGAGTGTGTTAAAGAAATTTTTGGGATAGCGGTATAAAAAATGATTAATTTTCACCTTCCGTCTTTTGCGGGTAAGTTCAAGCTGAATATGCTGATTTTGACAATGCTTAAATATGAACCCGAAAGATTTTATGATAATATTCGTGTTGCAAGTATTTACGGTGATTTTCCTATTTCTCTTTGGAACGGCGGTAGGGTTGAACAAGTCCGCACCGACCCGAAAATTATCCCAAAGGTTATTAATGATATAAATTCTTGGGGTGTTCCCGTTCGTTTTACTTTTACTAATCCGCTTATTAGCAAAGAACATTTGAATGATAAGCATTGTAATTATTGCCTTGAAGTTGCTCATAACGGACTTAATGAAGTCATTGTTGTGTCAGAGGTACTTGAAGAGTATATCAGAAATAAATATCCTAAATTTCCTATTGTAAGCTCTACTTGCAAACATATCGAAAACCATAATCTGCTCCGTGAAGAGTTGAAAAAAGACTACAAAATGGTTGTTTTGGATTATAATCTTAATAACAATTTTGAGCTTTTAGAAACACTTGAACCTAAAGAAAAATGTGAGTTTTTGTGTTTCGAGGTGTGTATTCCTAATTGTTCAAGACGTATTGAACACCAGATTAATACAGGGCAAAATACTATAAATCTTGTTAACCATTTAAATACAGGTTGCGGTTTTACACCTATCCCTTTTCAATGTGACTATGGTGAAAAACATTCAATCTATGATATTCAGGATTTTCCTACTTTTATTTCTCCTGAGGCGATATATGAAAAATATGTACCGCTGGGTTTTTCTAACTTTAAGTTGGAAAGTCGCACAACAGACACTCTTGTGTTAATGGATTTTTATATACAATACCTTGTTAAACCCGAACATAAGGATAAAACTCGTTTGGATTTGCTTATGCACTTAAAACGTAACGGGGTTTATAAAGTTATCGGCTGATTTTTTTGAAAAATATTTGACAAATAATTTTTTTGGTTGTATAATATATTTTTAAGATTTACTATATAGGGAGGGCATTTTTATGCGTGTGTATAATTTTAGTGCAGGTCCGGCAATGTTACCCGAAGAGGTATTGAAAAAAGCGGCGGCAGAACTGGTTGAATACGGTGAAACCGGTCAGTCTGTTATGGAAATGTCACACCGTTCAAAAGAATATGACGCAATAATCAAGGCAACTGAGAAAACTTTGCGTGATGTGATGAGTATTCCCGACAATTATAAAGTTTTGTTTTTACAAGGCGGAGCATCTTTACAATTTGCAATGGTTCCTCTTAACCTTATGAAAACAGGTAAAGCGGACTTTGTCGTAACAGGTCAATGGGCTAAAAAAGCTCTGGAGCAAGCACAAAAATATTGCGAATGTAACGTTGTTGCTACTTCTAAAGATAAAACCTTTTCATATATCCCCGAACTTGATAAATCAAAATTCAATCCTAATGCAGATTATTTTCATATATGTGAAAATAACACTATTTACGGTACGAAATGGTCGGAATTGCCTGATACGGGTAATGTGCCTTTGGTAAGTGATATGTCCTCTTGTATACTTTCAGAACCTGTTGATGTGAGTAAATACGGTATTATTTTTGCAGGTGCACAGAAAAATATGGGACCTGCAGGTTTAACAGTCGTAATTATCCGTGAGGATTTAGTGGGTAATGCACAAGAAAAAACACCCATTATGCTTGATTATAAAACCCAAGTTGACAATGAAAGTCTTTATAATACTCCTCCTACTTACGGTATTTATATCCTTAAACTTGTTTTAGAGTGGATACAATCTAAAGGCGGCTTAACTGCTATGAAAGAGATAAATACCAAAAAAGCCGGATTACTCTATGATTTTCTTGACAATTCTAAAATGTTCAGTGCAACTGTTTTCGGTAAAGACAGAAGTTTAATGAATATTCCTTTTGTTACAGGTAATGATGAGCTTGACTCTAAGTTTGTTGCAGAGGCTAAAAAAGCCGGATTTATTAATCTTAAAGGACATCGCAGTGTCGGCGGTATGCGTGCATCAATCTATAATGCTATGCCTGTTGAGGGTGTTGAGAAATTAGTCGAGTTTATGGGCAAATTTGAAAGTGAAAATGCTTAATTGTTGTTTTAAAATCAAGGATTAATTTATGGATGAAAAATTAAACAATATCAGTTTATTTATTCCGCCGGATGTTTATAATAGGATAAAATTGTTTGCAATGCTGAAAAAGGCGGAAAGATTAGTATCCGAATTGGAAAATGATATTGCCGCAAGTGCAAAAGCAATTGAATTTGCAAAGAAAGAAATGGATACAAC
This sequence comes from Oscillospiraceae bacterium, assembly GCA_031262245.1. Taxonomy (GTDB): domain Bacteria; phylum Bacillota; class Clostridia; order Oscillospirales; family Ruminococcaceae; genus BNZF01. Next base: position 5,977 of record JAISIJ010000054.1, read on the forward strand.
AAAAGAACTTATAGAAAGAATCAGAAAAGAGGTTTTTAACAGTAATGATTGAAATTCAGACTCTAAATAAGATTTCTCCTTTGGGAACAAATCTTTTTGACAGGGAAAAATATAATA
>JAISIJ010000065.1 GCA_031262245.1 Oscillospiraceae bacterium
TCTCTCATTTAGATTTATCCGATACTATGCAGCATATAATTAAACGTTCGGGATTGCCTGTTAAATACACAGAGGGTTTTAACCCTCATTACGGTGTTTCTTTTCCTATGGCTTTGCCTTTCGGTGTTGAAAGTCTTTGCGAGGTAATGGATTTTAAACTTGAAAAAGAATTATCTTTTGAAGAAATAAAAACCAAACTCAACAACGCTATGCCTAAAGGATTAAAAGCAATATCCGTTTCAAGTCCCATTTTGGATATTAAAGACATTGCTTTTGCAGAATATGAAATAAACGGTGCAGAAAATCTATCGGAATTTTTAAAGCAAGATACTATAATAATAGGAAAAAAATCAAAACAAAAACACAGAAAAATAATAAAAGAAATAGATATTCGCCCGAATATTGAGTTACTTTCCGAAAACACCATACGCTTGCCGTTAAGTGTTTTAGGGGGATTAAATCCTGTTGCCGTTTTGGAGGCATATAATAAGTTTTTCAATATTAACGGAGATTACAGAATTTTAAAAACTAAATTATTAACCGCTGAATATAAAGATTTCAGGTGATTTTATGAGTTTCACAACAGAAGCAAAAGAAGAAGTTATAAACAGATTAGAGATTTGCGGTAAATTCCCCGATAAAATACAAGAAGAGCTTAGTGATTTGTTTTTAAGTATGTTATTTCTTCAATATGGCTATGTTTCCGACCCTAAAAAAAGTTATCGCCTTGAATTGGTTATAGATACAAAAATTGATGAAGTAAATGAACAAGCTGCTCAACTGCTTATAAATATGTGTAAAGAAACTCCCGGTTTTTTAACACATACAAAAAGAAAAGACAAAGATATTTTCTATACAACAAGAAATGAAGATATATTTGATTTTCTGACAGTTATCGGTGCAAATAATGCTGCCGTTGCTTATACAGATGCTTTTATCGAGAAAAATTTAAGCAACAGATATAACAGAACAGTCAATTGTGATATGGCAAATATAGACAAACTATCCAATGCTGCACAAGAGCAAATAAAACATATCAAAAAAATAGAAAAGAGTTGCGGTTTGGAATCTCTACCCGAAAAATTAAGAGAAGTTGCTCTTTTACGTCTGCAAAATCCCGATATCCCCTTAAGTGAATTAGGCGAATTATGTAACCCAAAACTAAGCCGTTCCGGAGTGAACCACAGAATCCAAAAACTTATTGAAATAAGCAAAAATTTATGATTTTTATTAAAACAGAATACTCTCTGCTTGAAAGTGCTTGTAAGCTTGAAAAAGCAATAGAAAAATGTGTAAAACTAAACATAAAAGAGGTTGCTGTCGTTGACAGTAATCTCTTCGGTGTTGTAAAATTTTATGAACTTTGCAAGAAAAATAATATAAAACCGAATATCGGTTGTGAATTAAATATTGACGGAGAAAAAAAAATTGCTATATGTAAAAACAATACAGGCTATCAAAATCTGATTAAGCTTATCTCTCTTGACTATATTTCTCATACCATATTTCAAAAATCAAATTTCGGACTTATTATAGCAAACGTCCCTGTTTGTTTGTGTATTGAAGAAGAGGATACCTATCTCATTGATGTTTTAGAATGTATGAAAGACGGTATACGCTTTGACGACAAAATTACCCGTAAAGATATACACATTGACAAAATCCGTGATATTCCCTTTGAAAACTGTGATGTTACACTTAATTTCGGCAACTATCACTTACCTAAATTCCCTCATGAGGGTGATAATACCACATACTTTAAAAAACTTTGCAAAAACGGTATGTTGAAACGATATGGTTCAAAACCAACAGAATCACAAATAAAACGCTTAATGTATGAAATATCTGTTATAGAAAAAATGGGGTTTATTGACTATTTTCTTATTGTTTGGGATTACGTTAAATATGCAAGAGAAAATAAAATTCCCGTTGGTGTTGGCAGAGGTTCGGGAGCCGGCAGTATATGTGCCTATTGCCTCGGAATTACAGGCATAGACCCATTAAAATACGGTTTGATTTTTGAAAGATTTCTCAACCCCGAACGTATTTCTATGCCGGATTTCGATATTGATTTCTGTATTAACGGCAGACAACAGGTTATAGATTATGTTATAAAAAAATACGGTTCTGAAAGAACAGCACAAATTTTAGCATTAAGCACAATGTCCGCTAAAACATTAAGACGTGATTTAGCAAATATCGGAATGAATATGTTTGAATCCGAAAAAGTTATAGAAAAATTAGACGGTTTTCCAAGACACATCTCTGTTCACGCCGCAGGGGTTGCTATAACAGACAATCCCACCACAGACTATATTCCCACTATACTCCATAATGATACACGTTTAACACAGTTCGATATGATTGACCTTGAAAAATGCGGACTTGTTAAAATGGATATATTAGGTCTACGCAACTTAACACTTATCAATGAATGTGCTTTAAAAGTCGGTTGTGATATTAATAATGTCCCTCTTGACGATAAAGCTGTTTATGCAATGCTTTCAAAAGGTAACACACAAGCTGTTTTTCAACTTGAAAGCGATGGTGTCACAAAATTGCTTATGAAAATGCAGCCCACTTCTTTAGAAGATATAATCGCCTGTATATCATTATACCGCCCCGGACCTATGGACAGCATACCGATATACCTCCAAAACCGCAAAAATCCCAAACTAATCCGATATAAGCACCCTCTCTTAGAGCCTATATTAAAAGAAACTTTCGGCTGTGTTGTATATCAGGAACAGGTTATGGAGATTTTCAGGGTTTTAGCCGGGTACTCATACGGCGGTGCGGATTTGGTAAGACGTGCTATGGCAAAACGCAAAAAAGATATTCTCTCAAAAGAAAAAGAACGTTTCATTTACGGATGTAAATTAAATAATATCTCCGAAACTGTTTCTGTCCCTCTATTTGACGAATTAGAAAAATTTTCATCTTATGCTTTTAATAAATCTCACGCAACCTGCTATGCTTTTATTGCATATCAAACGGCTTATCTCAAATACTATTACCGCAAAGAATTTTTAGCTACAGACGAGTTTTCGGGGTTATCCGATATTGGAAATGAGGGACAGATTTTTATTGGCTAAAGCCTTAACTCTGCCTCATAAGTGCGTTTTAATAATTCTTTACAGGCGAATATTTCTGCATACACTTCGTCATTGTCTGTTTCAAGATAGGGTTTAAGTCTTGAAACAGAAAGACATATCTCCGCATTACTTCTGTTGTGAAGTAAAGTATCCGTAATAAATTCAAGCTTTTGCCATTTATCATTAACTTTATCAACTTCCTTATACGCAGATGCTTTGTCATTTTTCTGCAGATATTCCGCTGCATTGGTTAATGCTGTCATCATCTCTTTACTCTCTTTGCGTATATAAATGGAAGTACTGAGGCATAATGTAAATACCAAAGTAATTATCACTATACCGAGAATTAATCTCTTCATTTTTTATCACCTTTTTTCGGTTTCTGATTTTGTTGTTGGTTTTGTTGCTGATTTTGAGATTGAGGTTTTTCAAATACAGATACTGTGCCGTTAGTTTCAACTATTGCCAGCTGAACATCTTTAATATTCTGTATATCCTTTGCTCTTACAGAAGTCAGCAATTCGTCAAGCGAGAACCTCAACTCACTCATAACCTGCTCATTGGGTTTTCCGTCACGGATAATAATTTTCGGGTGACCCTCAACAACCTGACGTATCTTTTTACTCTTCATTGTGATATATGACATAAAAATATCCAAACAAGCCAAAGTTAAAATAGGAATTACTCCCAACATAAGCGGTATATCGTGGTCCTCAAGGGGTAATGTTGCAATATTTGAAATAAGAATAGTTATTACAAGTTCAGTAGGTCCTAACTGCCCTATCTGTCGTTTTCCCATAAGTCTTACAACAAACACCACAATAATATACAGTATTACTGTTCTGAAAAAAATAGTAAGCATAATTCATTCCTTTAATAATATTATATTTTTATTATAACATTTTTTTTGATAATTATTATTGCTTGACAAATATTTTAGGGTATATTATAATAATTGTATAATTTACAGAATATTTTTTGTTTTATGGTTGCTTTTTTTCAAAACAGGCAATAATAGATATTATAAGCTGTGAATAAACAAATATATTAAATAAAGAGCGGAGGCATAAATGCAGAATAAAAACAGAGGGATTTTGGTTTATATAGTTATTGCGGCGATTATCATATTCGTAATGATGACTTGGATGCCGGCTTTAACAGGAAATAAAGACACCCCTAAATACTCCGAAGTAATGGCTAATTTTGACAACTACGAAGTATCTTGGTATACTTTTGACATTGGTACGGGGGAATTGGAATATGAATTAAAATCCAATCCTTCTGAAAAAATCACCTATGATGTTCCCAATGTTTCTCTTTTCTTAAATGAAACAGAGAATTATCGCGAGGAATATAATCAAAAAAATCCAAATTCACCCGTTCAACAGGACTTTTTCAAAATCAAAGATACATCTTGGTTAATTACCGTTTTACCTACTGTTCTAATTTTGGTAATGGGTATAGCAATATTTGTATTTATGATGAAACAAACCTCCGGAGGAGGGAAGTTTAATTCTTTCGGTAAAACCGATTTTTCAGGTAAAAATAAAGAAGGCAAAAAAGCAACATTTAAGGATGTTGCCGGTGCTGACGAAGAAAAACAAGAGCTTGAAGAAATTGTTGACTTCTTGAAAAACTCAAAGAAATATGACGATATAGGTGCAAGAATACCTAAAGGTGTTTTACTTTTAGGCCCTCCCGGTACAGGTAAAACACTCCTTGCAAGAGCTGTTGCCGGCGAGGCAGGCTGTCCGTTTTTCCCAATAAGCGGTTCTGATTTTGTTGAAATGTTCGTGGGTGTCGGTGCCTCAAGAGTGCGTGACCTCTTTGATAAAGCAAAAAAAAGTGCTCCGGCTATTATCTTTATAGACGAAATTGATGCCGTGGGACGTCACAGAGGTGCCGGTTTAGGCGGCGGTCACGATGAACGGGAACAAACCTTAAACCAGTTACTCGTTGAAATGGATGGTTTTGTAGGCAATGAAAGTGTTATAGTTATGGCGGCAACTAACCGCCGTGATATACTTGACCCCGCACTCTTACGTCCCGGACGTTTTGACAGACAGATTTTTGTCGGTTTACCCGATGTTAAGGGTAGGGAAGAGATACTGAAAGTTCACACAAGAAATAAACCTTTGGGACCTGATATTTCCCTTAAAACCATTGCACAAACTACCGTGGGATTTACAGGTGCAGACCTTGAAAATCTTGTTAATGAGGCTTCCTTGCTTGCCGCTCGTAAAGACAGAAAAGCTATTATGCAAGATGATATTGAAGAAGCTACCATTAAAGTTATTGCAGGTCCTGAAAAGAAATCCAAAAAAGTCCTTGAAAAAGAAAAACGTCTTACTGCTTATCACGAAAGCGGTCACGCTATTTGCACCTTTAACTGCGAAACACAGGATAAAGTTCACCAAGTTTCCATTATACCCAGAGGCGGTGCGGGAGGATATACCCTCTCTCTGCCGGAAAATGATAAATCTTATGTATCGAAAACCGAAATGGAAGAAGATATTGTCGTATTATTAGGCGGACGTGTTGCGGAACAATTGATTATAAACGATATTTCAACAGGTGCATCAAATGATATCCAAAGAGCAACAAATACCGCAAGAAATATGGTAACAAAATACGGTTTCTCTGAAAAATTAGGTCCTATGGTATACGGCAGCGAACACGGAGAAGTGTTCTTAGGGCGTGATTATGCAAACTCCAACAGCTATTCTGAAAAAGTTGCCTCTGAGATTGACAGCGAAATGCGTACCATTATAGAAACAGGATATAAACGTGCAGAAGATATACTCAATGCCAATATGGATAAACTCCATTTTGTTTCAAAATATCTTATGCAATTTGAAAAAATTGACGGCGTAACATTTGAAAAGATTATGAAGAATGAAATCGGCGAAGAAATCTTTGAGGTCGAAAAAAACGAAACCCCCGAGGAAACTGAAACAACTGAAATAACCGAAACAACACCCGAAACAGAATAGTTAAAATCAAAATTAAGTTAATACTAAAACAGCATATGTTTTAGTATTAACTTTTAAGCGAGGTATATTGTGAAAGGCTACCATATATATTTTATCCGTTGCGGATTAACTAAAGCTAATGAAGAAAATATTTATTGCGGTATAACTGATTTTTCGCTGTCACCTAAAGGTATGAGCAATCTGTATCAAATGAAAGAAAACAGTGATTATCCCAATATTGAACAGGTTTTTTCTGCACCTTTAAAACGTTGTACGGAAAGTGCAAGTATAATTTTCCCCAATACGCCCATACTTAGTATGAGTGAATTTAACGAATTGGATTTAGGCGACTTTGAAAATAAATCATCTGACGAATTGGTAAATGACGAGAATTTTAAGGCTTGGTTAAAAGGTGAACAAGCACCGCCAAACGGTGAAACGCTTACTTCTCTTACAACAAGGTCTTTTGAGGGTTTAAATAAAATTATCCGAGAAATGATGAATGAGGATTTACGAAACGTTGCAGTTGTTACAACTTCAGGAGTTATAACCAATATTTGCACATCTTTCGGAATACCGAAATATGCTCCTCAACAACTCTTTTTAGCACCCGGAGAGGGCATTGAAACTTTAGTAACAGCCCAACTCTGGTTACAAGCCCAAGCTTTGGAGATATTGGAATTCATAAATAAGTTTTAATAAGGATTTTCTATGACTATCAGAGATATAAAAATTAACACAAAAGAAAAACTTCGGGGAAAATACTTTGAAGCTTTAGTTTTGTTATACGCAATAATATTTATATCTGTTAATTTATACCTTTTTGAATTGTTTATAAAAATTCCCGATTATATCAGCGTTATAATCAATTTTTCCGTGCTTACACCTATGTTTATCGGTGCAGGTTGGTGGTTTGCGAAAACAACTGAAAAAAAATATTTCGTTGAAAATGTTGATTTTCTCAAAATAATAACTAATGTATCCATAGTAACAAGAGGAATATTGCTGTCATTTATATTACTTCTCATTCAGGCAGTATTTTTCACCGCAATAATAACCTGTATCAACGGTGCTTATAATATCTTTTGCAAAGC
>JAISIJ010000098.1 GCA_031262245.1 Oscillospiraceae bacterium
AACGTCAACTGAAGTGCCAACTACAAAAATAACTACGGAACTTCGAGAGGTGCGGTTCCCTAAAACGAGTAGAAAAATAAAATCCCCTTTGAAAAAGGGGATTTTTCATATACAGTTAAACCAACGTCAACTGAAGTGCCAACTACAAAAATAACTACGGAACTTCGAGAGGTGCGGTTCCCTAAAACGAGTAGAAAAATAAAATCCCCTTTGAAAAAGGGGATTTTTTACTGTTTGCTATTCAAATTGGCAATAACATCTTTTACTATATTATATTGTTGTTTGAAATTAGAGTTGTTTGCATATCTTATACCGATATAGGCATCGTGGGTGAAATAGTATTGATAGTTTATTTTAGTGCGTAAATCTGTTTCACCGATTAATATGCGGTCGTCTTGTATGAATGGGGTATCGAGGTAGTCTAAAGAGAGGTTATAGAGGATAGACTTTGGAACAATGGTTGATTCGGCTTTTTTATCTGCTATGATAATTAAATTTTCTGTTGTGGAAAGTTGAACGGTAAGATTTTGTGAATTTGCAATATCCGAATAAACACTGACAGTATTGCTTTCTCCGCCTGTGGGTAAATACATATATCCGACAATAACTTTTCCGTCACCATTCAAATCGGGGGTAAACTGTTCAAAATATTCACAAATTTCAGGAGCAATCTCTTCAACTTTGCTGTTGGGAATGAGGATAAGCAAAGTGATGTCGGGTTCGGTTTTGGTGATATATTGAAAAATCAGAAAAGCGGCAATGAAAAATATCGGAACGGCTATAATCAACCACCATTTATTATGATATAGAAAATTAGATATTTTTTGTCCGGTTGTATATTTTTTTGAAATAGTATCAGCAAGCAAGCGTTCTTTTTCGGTGCTTTCGGTATCGGTATTTGAAACATTTTCATCTGTCTCTTCTGAATTCTCTTCGCTCTCTGCCATACTTTGTTTTATTTTTAATAACTCGGCTCTGTCGTCGATAATCCGCTCACCTCCGCAGTAGTAATGGGTTCTGTTGAAACAATTGTAAGAGTTTCTGCAACAGGTGCAGTTTCTGTTTCAACAGTAGTATTTTCCGTAATAATTTCAACACCGTCGCTGTTACCTGTAATGGGTACAGGCTTTTTTTCCATTGAACACCGCCAAACTCCGTTGGCTATGAATATCAGAATAATCAACAGGATTAATATGGATATGCTTTGGACGGTTCTTTGTTGCATTTTTTATCTCCGTGTTTTATGGTAAATAGTTACCGTAAACTATGTCAGTATCTGCAAGATAAGCACCTTTACAGGTTACGGCGATATATTCCTTACCGTTTTTAACGGCAAGACTTGCAAGACATTGACCTGCCTCGTCGGTAAATCCTGTTTTTGCACCGGTTATTGTAAAATCAGGGTTTTCGTCACCGAAACGATAACGCCAGAAAGTACCTAATAACGTAAAACCATCGGGGTGCATATTAGAGGGAGGGACGTGGTAATAATCCTGTTCCGTGAAAGCGGCTTTGAATGTGGGGTCTTTTAAAGCTTCTGTTAAAATTAACGCAACATCATATACTGTTGAATAGTGTTCGGGGTCGTGTAATCCGCTTGAGGTTACAAAATGTGTATCCAACGCACCTAATTTCAAAGCATATTCATTCATTATATCAACAAAACATTCCTCTGCCATTTCAATTGAACCTGAACCGGAGCAGAAAAAGTAAGCAAGTCCGACTGTCGCATCTGCACCTGACGGCAAAAGAGTGCCGTAGATTAAGTCAATCAAACGGACATTTTCATTAGGCAAAAATCCAGCCATTGAAGCACCTTGGGCATTTAAGGGGCCGAAAAGTTCAGTGGGCAAAGTTACTGTATCTTCCAAAGATATATTATCTCTCTTTGCAAGCTCCAAAGCCGTATATGCAGTAAGGATTTTTGTGAGAGAGGCAGGATAGCAAGCTTTACGGATATTTTTTCCTGTTAAAATCTTTTCGCTTTCCAAATCAACCAAAACAGCATATTCAGATTCTATATCCGTAGAAAAAGAACCATAGCTTTCCTCGTTTAAAGACGGGAGAATGACTTCCTTTTTCGGTGGGGCAACAGGAATTTGAAAGGAAATATCGTTAGCGGTATTTTCCTTCGGAATAGCTTTTGTTACTTCCAACGCAATGGGAATAACCTCTTTATTTGCCTTGCCGTGAATTTGTACCATTATTGCAAAATATATCACTAAGAAAACAATTAATACGGCAAGAACTATTTTTAATTTTTCAATTTTCATAAAATCACCGAATATATTATACATTATTTTTTTCTAATGTCAAGAAAAAATATTGACAAGTTAATTTTGTATGTTAAAATGGTATGGTTAGGTGTTTTATATAAATATTTATAAAATATTTTGTGAATGTTCACAAAAAAAATTAATTGTATTGACTTAAATGTAAAGTATGCTATACTGGTTATGCAAAGCAAGCTATACAATTTAACATAAATTTAAAGGAGGAAAAATGGGAAAAATATTAGAAGTCAAAGACTTGACAAAGCAGTATTCAAAAGTACTTGCGGCGGATAAAGTCAAGTTTGACATTGATGAGGGTGAGATTTTCGCCTTGATTGGACCTAACGGGGCGGGAAAAACAACGACAATCAGAATGATTGCAACTCTGATAAAACCCACAGAGGGTGATGCAATTATCGGAGGTTACAGCGTTACTAAAAAGCCCGAACTTGCACGTCAGGTATTGACATATCTCCCTGACGAGGCAGGGGCATATAAAGATATGACAGGGGAGAAATATCTTAAGTTTATGGCGGCATTATTTACCGATAACCCCAGAACTGCCGACGGTTTTGTTGAAAAAGCCGTGAAAATGTGCGAATTGGGTGACAGACTGAAAGATAAAATCGGTTCATACAGCCGCGGTATGATTAGACGTTTGCTTTTATCCCGTGCAGTTATGACAACACCGAAATTAGCTATCCTTGACGAACCCACAAGCGGACTTGACGTTATTAACGCACTTGAGATACGAAAGAAAATAAAAGAATTAGCTAAAGAGGGTATGAGTTTTCTGTTAAGCTCTCATAATATGCTTGAAATAGAATTTATTTCCGACAGAGTAGGTATTATCTCAAAAGGAAAACTGAAAGTTGTGGGCAAACCATCCGAACTGAAAGAACAGTATCAAGCACAGAACCTTGAGGAAGTCTTTGAAAGGGTGGTGAAGTAAATGAATCGTTTTTTTAATTTGTTAAGCAAAGAAATTAAAAGTCTTTTCAATATGCAGTTTATTATCCCGATGATAGCTGTATTTGCAATTTTTGCACTTTTAGGTAATGTTATGGGCGATGTTACCGAAGAGACAATAAAAGATGCAGGGGCGGTTAATATACTCAACCTTGACGACACGGAATATACCAACAAATTGGTAGACAGTCTTTCTTCAACATATACTGTTACAAAGAAAAATGCGGCTCTTATTCAGATTGAAAATATTGATGTTACAGATAAAGATGCTGTTTTAGAGGCTTATAAATGCGATAGTTTGGTTATAATCCCCAAAGGCTTTGCAGATAGTGTCTCCATTGACAAAAAGCCAACGGCTATTGAAACAATTTCAAGAATTAAAGGCGTTGCGGCAATGTCCAGCATATCTTCTGCTATGACGGATTCTGTTATCCCAAATGTAAATGATTATATTACCGCTCAAGCTTTAAAAGACAGCGGTTTTACCGAAAAAGATGCGGCATTTTTGGAATCACCTACATTTGCAGAGGGTTATACTGTTGTTGACGATAAAGCAGCTTTGGTAAGTGCTGATTCTATTGTGGGATATTTAGCACAAACAGGAGTAATAATACCCATTGTAGTATTTATTCTCGTTATGTTTACTTCTCAAATGATAATCTCTTCCGTTTCTTCTGAAAAAATAGACAAAACCCTCGAAACACTCCTTTCTGCTCCTATCCCTCGTTCTTCTATAATCTGGTCAAAAATGATGGCGGCGGCAGCTGTTGCAATAGTTTCCGGTATTGTATATATGCTCGGTTTCCAATCCTTTATGGGAGGTTTAACAGACGCAACAATGGCTGAAATGGTTCAAAACGCAACCGGTGAGGCTGTTTCAATGAAATCTATTTTAGACGATTTAGGATTATCCATTACAACAATTGACTATGTGCTTGTGGGCGTTCAAATGTTATTAACGGTATTAATTTCATTGTGTGTGTCAATGATTTTAGGTGCATTGGTTAATGACCCTAAATCTGCACAGGTTGTTATTATGCCGATAATGTTTGCGGCATTAATTCCTTATATCATAACTTTGGTTATTGATTTGGATACTTTACCTGCTATAGCAAGATATGTACTTTATGCTATACCTTTTACTCATACGTTTATTTCATTGCAAAACATTATCTTCGGAAATTGGGCAATTTATGCTTTCGGTTTGCTCTATCAGGTAATATTCTTTATTGTTGCATTTTCTTTCGCAAAAGGATTGTTTAATTCGGATAAAATCCTTACTATCTCCCTTAACTTCGGTCAGAAAAATAAATACAGAAGAAAAAAAGGTGCAAAAACCGCAGAGATTGACGAATAGTATTACAATAAAATAAACAGAAACAGGGAGTTTTTACTCCCTTGTTCCTGTTTGAAAGTGAAAATATGAAAATTTTAGCTATTGAATCGTCTTGTGACGAAACGGCGGCGGCAATAGTAGAGGATGGAAGAAAAATCCTTACAAATGTTGTCTCCTCACAGATTGATATTCATAAACAATACGGTGGGGTTGTGCCTGAAATAGCCTCACGTCACCATTGTGAAAATATATTACCTGTTGTTTCACAGGCTTTAGAGGGATATTCTTTTGAAGATATTGATGCAATAGGTGTTACTTATGCTCCGGGACTTATCGGTGCGTTATTGGTAGGTGTTAGTTTTGCGAAAGGACTTGCAACTGCACTCTCAAAACCGCTTATTCCCGTAAATCACCTACAGGGACATATTGCCTCTTTATATCTCTCAACAGACTTAAAACCGCCGTTTCTTGCATTGATAATCAGCGGCGGACACACACATATCGTTGAAGTGTCGGATTACACAAAATATAATGTAATAGGGCGAACTCGTGACGATGCGGCGGGGGAGTGCTTTGACAAAGCCGCAAGGGCATTGGGGTTCCCTTATCCCGGCGGTGTGTATATTGACAAAGCTGCTGTTTCGGGAAAATGTACTTATCCTTTACCCAAACCTAAAGTTGAAGGACAGGAATTTGATTTCAGTTTTTCGGGATTGAAAACAGCGGTACTCAACACTATTCATAATACAAAGCAACGCGGCGAGGAGATAAACAGCAATGATATGGCGGCATCTTTGCAACAAACCATATCGGATATTTTAATTGATAAAACACTTAAAGCCGCAGAGCGTTATAATTACAAAACCATAGCTTTAGCGGGAGGAGTTTCCGCAAACTCAGGTATCCGAAAGGCTTTTGAAAATGCTTGTGAAAACAGATTTAAATTATATCTGCCCGAGAAAAAATATTGCGGAGATAATGCGGCAATGATTGCTTCACAGGCATATTATAATTTTTCTGACGGGATTATTGCAACTTCCGATTTAAACGCATATGCAACAAGTAATATTTAAAGGAGAACACTATGATATTTAATATAATGGAACAATTAGTGAGGGCAACTGTGCCGGATTTTATGGAAAAGAACGATATTTGCAAATGCGAAGATTGTTTTGAAGATGTTTGTGCATTAACACTCAATTCTTTACCGCCTTTGTATAAACGCTTATCCGACAGACAGGAGATTGATGTTTTCAGACAATCTACAAGTCGCCAGTTGAGTATGGATATAAACATAAAAATTATTAACGCAATTGACACAGTTAAAAAGAACCCGAGACATTAAAATTTACAGAAATATCACAGTCCAAACAGCTTGTGAGTTTAAATCTATATCTTTTATTGCAACAATCATATCTGTATCTATTACGCTTTCGCTACTGATTATTTCATTGTTTTTCATAAAACAGAATTCTCTGGAGACAGTGTTTGAAAGGTTGACAATAACAGGGTCGCTTAAAAATTCAGCTACAGTCATACCTTCATTAACGCCATAGGTGTTTGAATGGGAAAATACTTTCACTTTTGAATTCTCTAAATCTTTTTCGGTGGAATTATAATTTTTTATAACAAAATAGTCGTGGTTTATAATAGCAACGGAACTGCTTAAGGGGATAGTGTTGTTTGATGTACCTGATATACTGATAGTATATTTATTATCATAAAAAGCCGTTTTTTCAATGCCTAACATTCCATTATAATAAGTTTTAATGAATTTTAAACCGTATTTTGTTGCAAAATCGTTGATTGAAACGTCGTTCGTTTCGCTTGGGAACATAGTGGTGAATGGAATTTCTTCTATCTCTACAACTTTTGAGTTTTCATAGTCTATATCGCTGAATAAATAAGTATAATCGTCTTGGTCGGCGGTTATTTCCTCTTCTGTCATTCCCATTTTCGATATAATATCTCTATTATAGTCTGTAGTGTCAGTATCTTCTGCAGAATTTATTGTGGTGTAAGAAACACCGTCAGAATTGGAAAAAGCATTACCCTTTTCTTCTTTTTCGAGACAGGCTATTTGAGAAAGAACAGCAAGAGATAAAATAGAGATTAATGCAAGTTTGGTTATTTTTTTCATAATATATACTCCTTATATATGATTTTAATACATTATACAATAAAAAACTATTTATTTGAGTTTTTTCAAGAAAATTTTTATGAAATTTTTTTATATTATATAATTGACAAAAGCTTATCCGCATAGTATAGTATGAGGTGATATTTTTTGTTGGAAAAGAGAATTGAGGATTTTTCGGAAATGTTTGATAGGTTAATAGATAAACTTGTGGGCATTGCCCCTAATTTACTGTTTGCATTGATAATTCTTGTTGTGGGTATGCTTTTGTCAAAAATTGTGCTGAAGATTATCGGCAGAGTTTTAAAAAAAGCAAGTATTGACAAGACATCAACAGGATTTATAAAAGGTTTGGTAAGAGTGGGGCTATATGTTATGGTTTACATAACCGCTCTTTCGGCAATCGGTGTACCTATGACTTCTATTATAGCTTTTATAGGTGCTTGCGGTCTTGCAATAGGACTTGCCTTGCAGAGTTCGCTGGCAAATCTTGCAGGGGGATTTATTCTCCTCTTTGAAAAACCTTTCAAAGCAGGGGATTATATTGAAACTGACGGCTGCGGAGGAACGGTTGAAACCATAGGCATATTATATACAAGGATACTTACCCCCGACAATAAAAAGATTTATATTCCCAACGGGAATGTTACCAATTCAAGTATTACTAATTTCAGTAAACAAGATAAGCGTCGTGTTGACCTTGAGTTTTCCATATCTTACGACGACGACTATGTTCTGGCACAAAGGGTAATATTAGAGTTGGTTAAGAGAACAGGGCATATATTCCAAGAAGAGGATATTACTATCCGTGTAGGTCGCCACGACAGCAGTTGTCGTACTATTTTTGTGAGAGTATGGGCAGAAACTTCACATTATTGGGATGTTTATTTTGACTTGCAAGAGGGTGTAATACAAGTTTTTGAAGAAGCGAATATTACGATGCCTTTCCCCCAATTAGAGTGTACAGTAACCCCGAACAGAGGGTAGTATTAGTCCACAACAAAAGTCTTGTTCCTCACGGCAAAGCCGCTCGGCGACTTTTGTTGTTCGTGTGCTGTGTTTCTCGTCTGCCTACGGCAGACAACCGAAACACATAGCAGATATTAAACCACAACTTTTGTTGTGTCTTAATATTGTAACTATATATTAAAAGGATATAAAAAAATGTATGATTTTAAAGCAATAGAACAAAAATGGCAGAAATACTGGGTTGAAAATAATACTTTTCATTGTGAAAATGACTTTACCAAACCGAAATTTTACGCTTTGGTTGAATTCCCTTACCCCTCGGGACAAGGCTTGCACGTTGGACACCCTCGTTCTTATACCGCAATGGATATTGTTGCAAGAAAACGCCGCTTACAAGGTTATAATGTACTTTTCCCGATGGGTTGGGATGCTTTCGGTTTACCCACAGAGAATTTTGCAATCCAACACCATATCCACCCGGCAATTGTAACCGAAAATAATATTAAACGTTTTAAATCTCAATTACAGTCTATAGGACTGTCGTTTGACTGGCAAAGAGAGGTTGACACAACCGACCCTGAATATTTCAAATGGACACAATGGATATTCTTAAAACTCTTTGAAAAAGGACTTGCTTATAAAAAAGAAATGGCAGTAAACTGGTGTACAAACTGCAAGGTTGTTTTGGCAAATGAAGAGGTTATAGACGGTGAATGTGAACGTTGTCACAGCGAAGTAATTCGCAAAGTAAAATCACAATGGATGTTGAAGATAACAGCATATGCACAACGTCTTTTGGACGATTTGGAAACCGTTGATTATCCCGAACGTGTTAAATTAGGGCAGATTAACTGGATTGGACGTTCAACAGGTGCGGAAGTTGATTTCAAAACAACTGCAGATTATACCTTGAGAGTATATACCACTCGTCCCGATACACTTTTCGGTGCGACTTATATGGTTATATCTCCCGAACACCCACTTGTTCAGCGTATTGTTGAAAGCGGAACATTATCAGAAGAAGATAAAAAAGCTGTTTTAGATTATGTCGTAAAATCTGCTAAGGAATCAGATTTTGACAGAACAGAAATGAATAAAGATAAAACAGGGGTACAGTTAAAAGGTGTTATGGCGATTAACCCTGTTAATAACAAAGAAATACCGATTTTTATTTCCGATTACGTGCTTATGAGTTACGGTACAGGTGCTATTATGGCTGTTCCCGCCCACGATACCCGTGACTATGAATTTGCGAAAGTCTTTAATTTACCCATAATCGAAGTTGTCAGCGGCGGAGATATTGAAAAAGAAGCCTTTACCGACTGTGCAACAGGGGTAATGGTAAATAGTGATTTCCTCACAGGATTAAGCGTTGAGGAAGCAAAAGTTAAGATTGCCGATTGGCTTACCGAAAAAGGGGTAGGGGAGAGGAAAGTAAACTTTAAACTCCGTGACTGGATATTCTCACGTCAGCGTTATTGGGGTGAACCTATTCCAATTGTTTATTGCGAAGATTGCGGATATGTTGCTTTACCCGAAAGTGAATTACCCTTGCGTTTGCCCGAAGTTGAGAGTTATGAACCCACAACAACAGGCGAAAGTCCTCTTTCAACTTTAGACAGTTTTATTAATTGCAAATGTCCGAAATGCGGCAAAGATGCAAAACGTGAAACAGATACTATGCCGCAATGGGCTGGTTCGTCTTGGTACTTCTTGAGATATGCAGACCCATATAATACAGAAAAATTAGCAAGTGACGAGGCTTTGAAATACTGGACACCTGTTGACTGGTATAACGGCGGTATGGAACACACAACCCTCCACTTGTTATACTCTCGTTTTTGGCATAAATTCTTATATGATATAGGTGTTGTGCCTACCTCTGAGCCTTATGCAAAGAGAACAAGTCAAGGTATGATTTTGGGTAAAACCGGTGTTTGTACAAAAAGTGCAAATGGTGAATATATTTTAGACGAAAAGGGCGAGAAAATCCCCGAAATTGATAAAAACGGCGAACAAAAGTTTATAATCGAGAAAATGTCAAAATCAAGGGGCAATGTTATTAACCCCGATGATGTTATAAATGAATACGGTGCAGATGTTTTACGTCTTTATGAAATGTTCATAGGAGACTTTGAAAAATCCGCTCCTTGGGATACTAAAAATATTATCGGTTGCAGAAGATTTACAGAACGTGTTGAAAACCTTAAAACTATCCTCAAAGAGGGCGATAGTTATTCCGAAAAACTTATTAAAAACTTCCACAAAACAGCTAAGAAAGTTACGGAAGATATTGAAAACATCAAATTTAATACTGCAATTGCGGCATTAATGACGTTGCTTAATGATATTTACGAAACAGGGGAAGTCAACAAAAAAGAATTTGCAGACTTTTTAATCCTCTTAAATCCTTTTGCACCACATATCACCGCTGAATTGTTTTTTGATTTAACAGGCGAATATATCCATAATCAAAAATGGGTTGAATTTGAAGAAAGATATTGTATTGACGATACTGTTGAAATGGTTGTGCAAGTCAACGGCAAAATCAAAACAAGATTAACCGTTGCTGCGGATATATCCAAGGACGAGGTTTTAGACCTTGCAAAAAATGCTGTTGAGAAAGATATTGTCGGTAAAACTATCATAAAAAATATAGTAGTGCCAAAAAAGTTAGTTAATTTTGTAGTAAAATGACTATATTAATAAAATATATGAAAAAATGCTTGACAAGAGAATTTGCCTATGATATAATCTGATATAATCGTTTAAATCACGGTTCTACACAGTGAAATTCCCTATGTAGTGGGGAGGGAAAGTATAAAAATGGCTGAGATACACGTTAATAAGAATGAGACACTTGACAGCGCGTTAAAACGTTTTAAAAGGTCCTGTTCTAAAGACGGCGTTATGCAAGAAGTTCGTAAAAGAGAACATTACGAAAAGCCTTCTGTAAAACGCAAAAAGAAAGCAGAAGCTGCTCGTAAGCGTAAATACTAATGTTGCAGTTAAGATTTTAAAACGGGCAATGATTAAAAAACATTTGCCCGTTTTATACTGTCTTATCTTATTTCTTCAAGTGTCATTTATTGAAAGCTATGTTGGAGGGGATTTTTTGCTCTTTAAATCTACTGTTGCAGTTAATACTGTTTGTCAGATTACTCCTGCCTTGCTTGAAAGTATGGATGTTAAAGGTTTGCTTTTAGACCTTGATAACACCCTCACTACTCACGATAATCACAAACCTGCCAAAGGTGTACCTGAATGGTTGAAAGAAATGGATGCAGCGGGTATTAAAATGATTATTGTTTCTAATAATTCAGAAGAACGAGTATCGCCTTTTGCGGCAATGTTGGGTTTGGATTTTGTTTCTCACAGCAAAAAACCTCTTTCAAAAGGTTTTAAAGAGGCAAGAAACAGAATGGATTTACCCTTTGAAAACCTTGCGGTAGTGGGTGACCAGATTTTTACCGATATTTTAGGAGCAAATCTGAAAAGATTAAAGAGTATTTATGTTGACCCCATAGAACACGAAAAAACGCCTTTTTTTAAACTCAAAAGACGTCTTGAAGTGCCTTTTATACCGAAAAAACGTATTGAAATTCCGATTTTTGTTGAAAATGAAACAAAAGAGGAGCAAAAGAGGAAATGAAAAAGATATTAATTCTCCACGGTCCGAATATTAATCTGACAGGTTGGAGAGAACCGGAAATATACGGAGATACTACATTCTCCGAAATTGAAAATAATATTGTTAAATTAGGCAAAGAATTGGGCTTTTACTGTGAAAATTTTCAATCTAACCACGAAGGTGAATTGATTGATAAAATTCACGGTGCAAGAGGTCTTTTTGACGGCATTATTATAAACCCGGGTGCATATACACATTACAGTTATGCAATTCACGACGCTTTGGTTGCCGTGGAAATTGATACTATTGAAGTCCATATGAGTAATATATTTGACAGAGAAAGTTTTCGTGAGAAATCCGTAACTGCTCCCGCCTGTGTCGGTACAGTCTGCGGTTTTGCCGAAAACAGCTATTATCTTGCACTCTATGCAATGCAACGATTGTTAGAGGATTGATGTCGGATTTGCTGAAAAAAGAAGGCTTTATGAATAAAATAGAAATTTTAACAGATACAGTACTTGAAAATGATGAATGTTTCATTGTTTCAAATGATGTAAACCGGTTTTATCTTACGGGCTTTAAATCCTCTGCGGGATTTATAGTGGGTTTTAAAGGTGTTTCATATTTCCTTGTGGATTTTCGCTATATTGAAAAAGCAAGGAGTACTGTTAAAAATTGTGTTGTTTTATTGCTTAATTCGGATTTTTTTCCGCAATTAAACAGGCTTATTACAGAACATAAAGTCAAAAGGGTTTTACTTGAAGCATATAACACAACCCTTTTTGCATTTGACACATATAAACAGAAAATTAAAGATGCCGAGATTTCTCCCGATACAAGATTGAGTGAAACGTTAGCCGGTTTACGTATACTTAAAACTGAGTGTGAAATAGAGAAAATTATTTCAGCTCAACGCATTGCCGAGAAAGCTTTTGACGATGTTCTTAATACGCCGTTGAAAGGCAAAACCGAGATTGAAGTTGCAAGACTGCTTGAAAATCGAATGTATGAACAAGGTGCAGAGGCAATTTCTTTTGAAACAATTGTTTTAAGCGGTGAAAATTCCTCAATGCCTCACGGTGTTCCGACAAAAAAGCCAATCGGTGACGGTTTTTTACTGTTTGATTTCGGAGCGGTATATGACGGTTATCACAGCGATATGTCAAGAACAATATTTTTCGGTGAACCGAGTGAACTTGAAAAAAATGTTTATGATATTGTTTTAACTGCCCAAATAAAAGCACTTAACGCTGTTTCTGCAGGAATAGATTCTAAAACACTTGACAGAGTTGCAAGGGATTATATCTCTCAAAGCGGATACGGCGAGTTTTTCGGACATTCTTTAGGTCACGGTGTGGGTCTTGAAATACACGAAGAGCCTGCTGTTTCGGAGAAATCAAACTATACTCTTCAAGAGGGTAATGTTATTACCATTGAACCAGGGATATATCTGCCGGGACAATTCGGTGTCAGAATAGAAGATTTTGTTTATGTTACACATAACGGATATGTAAATATCACTAAACAATCAAAGGAATTAATGACTTTTTAGTTATTAGTTATTGATATAATATTAAGACGCAACGAAAGTTGCGGATTAAAATCGAAAAAAGTTAATAAAAAAGTCACAAAATAACTACTTAGAGTTCATAAAAGAGTAGTATAATCGGAGGAAATTTAAAATGATTTCAGCGGGAGATTTCAGAAACGGCGTTACCTTTGAACTTGACGGCAATGTTGTTACCATTGTTGAATTCCAACACGTTAAGCCGGGTAAAGGTGCGGCGTTTGTCAGAACCAAATTTAAAAATGTTATTACCGGTGCGGTTGTTGAGCGTTCTTTTAACCCCACGGATAAATTTGAGAACGCATTTATCGAACGTCGTGATATGGAATATTCATATGTTGACGGCGATTTATACTACTTTATGGATTCCGAAACCTATGAATTAGAACCTATCAGCAAAGAAGTTTTGGGAACTAATTTCCGTTTTGTAAAAGAGAATACTGTTTGTAAAGTTTTATCTTATAAAGGCAAAGTATTCGGCGTTGAACCTCCTTTCTTCCTTGACCTTGAAGTTACCGAAACAGAACCCGGTTTTGCGGGGAATACTGCTACTAACGTTATGAAACCTGCAATTGTTGAAACAGGTGCTGAAATAAAAGTACCGTTGTTTATAGAAATCGGTGAAAAAATCCGTATTGATACACGCACGGAAACATATATGGAACGTGCAAAAGAAGTTAAGGAATAGTTAATATATTTAAGGAGATATAATGGAATTAGGTAAAAAAATGTCCTATGTTATGGGATTAATTGACGGACTTGAAATTGACCGTCAAACCAAAGAAGGCAAAGTCTTAATTGAGTTAAGTGAAATTTTAAAAGCTGTTGTTGAAGAGATTGAAACTCTTAATACCAAAGTTGACGATATTACCGAACTTGCGGAAGATATTGATTATGACCTCGGTGAGCTTGAGGAAGTTGTTTTCGGATTAACCGAAGATGACGACTGCCATTGTTGCGGTGATGAAGATGAAGAGATTTCCAACGACTTTTTAGAACGTCTTTTAAAAGATGATGATGACAATATCAGAGATGTTTCTTATGAAATTGAATGTCCGAAATGTAAAAAAGAGATTTTGCTTTCAAAAGAACAGATTGAAAAAGGCTCAATAAACTGTCCGAAATGTGCAGAATTACTTGAGTTTGATATTGACGAAGACGACGAAGAATAAAAATAATCTATTATAAAATCTTCAGGGATAGGTGAAATTCCTTATCGGCGGTATAGTCCGCGTGCCAGTTTTGGCTGAATCGGTGAAATTCCGATACCGACGGTTAAAGTCCGGATGAAAGAAGATATGACAGAATGTCGGCGGCTTTTTGCATTTTTTCGGCATCTAATCCAATTCATATCTTAATTTTTGCGTTATGAAAAAAATAACAACTAAACAATTGGTTGTTTTGGCAATGTTTGCCGCAATTGCATATATATTAATGCTTGTAAGTCGCTTTTTACCGCCCATTGTGCCTGCGGTTGAATTTTTGAAATATGACCCGAAAGATATTATGATAGTAATATCGGGTATGCTTTTCGGGGTTTTCGGTGTTGTTTCAACAGCGATTATTTCTTCTTTTCTTGAGTTAATTACTGTCAGCACAACGGGATTTTTCGGATTTGTTATGAATGTAATGTCCAGTATTTCTTTTGCGATACTGCCCACATTACTTTGCAGAAAAAAAATCACAATATTTAAAATTGTTTTAGGTTGTGTTTTTGCAATAATTGCACAAACCGCCTTTATGACTTTATGGAATATTATTGTATCCCCTTATTATATGGGCGTTTCCAGAAAGGTTATAATGAAACTTTTAAAATACTTCATACAATTTAATCTTATAAAATCCTCAATTAATGCAATAGTTACTATTATATTCTTTCCGTCTTTCAAAAAGATTTTATTAAATTTAAAGTCGAGAGTATGATTTTCGGATAGGATTTACTATAGAGTTTGCGATATATGTTTTGACAAAAGGAGTCAAATATGAAAAAATTTTTTACCAGCGAGAGTGTTACAGAAGGACATCCCGACAAAATCTGTGACCAAGTTTCCGATGCGATTTTAGATGCTTTGCTTGAGAAAGACCCGAACGCAAGGGTTGCCGCCGAAACATTAACAACAACAGGTATGGTAGTTGTTGTGGGCGAAATTTCCACAAACAGTTATGTTGATATTCCTAAGATTGTAAGAAAAACAATAACAGAAATAGGATATGACCGAGCGAAATTCGGTTTTGACGCTGAAACTTGCTCCGTTATCACCTCAATTGACGAGCAATCTGCTGATATTGCGTTGGGTGTTAACAAAGCGCTTGAAGCAAAAATCGGTGAAATTACAGATAATGACACAGGAGCAGGCGACCAAGGTATGATGTTCGGCTTTGCTTGTGACGAAACACCTGAATATATGCCTTTACCTATCTCTCTTGCTCATAAATTGGCAAAAAAATTGTCTGTTGTTCGCAAAGACGGCACTTTACGTTACTTACGTCCCGACGGCAAAACACAGGTGACTATTGAATATGTTGACGGTGTTCCCAAAAGAGCAGAGGCTATTGTAATTTCTACCCAACATTCTGCGGATGTGTCTTTAGAAACAATTCGCAAAGATATTATCGAATATGTTATAAACCCCGTTGTTCCGGCGGAATTATTAGATGACGACACGAAAATATATATCAACCCGACAGGAAGATTTGTTATCGGCGGACCTCAAGGCGACAGCGGTCTTACCGGGCGTAAGATAATTGTTGACACTTATGGGGGATATTCCCGTCACGGCGGCGGAGCTTTTTCCGGTAAAGACCCCACAAAAGTTGACAGAAGTGCGGCTTATGCGGCGAGATATATTGCAAAAAATATAGTTGCGGCGGGACTTGCGAAGAAAGCAGAAGTTCAGTTGGCTTATGCTATCGGTGTTGCAAAGCCTGTTTCCATTATGGTGGATACTTTTGGTACAGGACTTGTTTCTGACGATATTATTGCAGAAAAAGTCAGCGAGATTTTCGATTTAAGACCCTCTGCGATTATTGAAACCTTGAATTTGCGTAAACCACAATACCGTAAATTAGCAGCTTATGGGCATATGGGACGTGAAGATTTAGGCGTTGCTTGGGAAAAAACTGATAAAATTTCTGAACTTAAAACATTATTATAATATTTATCTACCCTTTATAGGGTAGAATACATATAAAAACACTACTGTATATAGTAGTAATAGGGGTCCGGTATTCCTCTTTAAATGAAGAAAGCAGCTTGAGTGGATTACTTGTGTAATAACAATGAGCTGTGGTGAGGTTAGACTATGGATAACAAAAATTCTCAATCCGACACTATTATTTTTAAAGAGAATAATGATGCAAAATTGTTTGAAACTTTGCGTCAATGCACAGATGATTATGTTTTTATTGCTGATATTAATACAAGCGTAACGAGAATACCTCGGGCAATGGCAGAGGAGTTTGAACTG
>JAISIJ010000137.1 GCA_031262245.1 Oscillospiraceae bacterium
GCTTTGATGTATCTTTCAACTTGGGAACCAAATACGCAACAAGGAATAGCGTTAGAAGTTTTGGTGGAGGACGTTTTCAGCAATGAGGAGTTACCGGGAACAATCCCCGAACTTATGGAGTATTTTGACTATGCTGAAAGTTCAGACAAATTATTGCTATGGATGCTCGAAACTTTATTCAATCCACTTCAAATCGGCGACCCCGACAACAATATGGTGCGTTTTGTTCTTACCAAAATTGCAGAAGACCGAGAACTGGCAGCTTCAATGACACCTTCCGAACCTTCTGAACCTTCCGAACCGTCACAGTCTGAAGAAGGGCAACTCGGCGGAATTAGTATAGGAGGAATTGGCGGAATGAACTACACTCAGTTTGAAGATACTTTATTCGGTTCATTGAAATTGGAAGACGGCAACTATACTGCTGAATATATAGCGGAAAATTTTTCCGAGCTTAACGGTTGGGCGGTTGTTATGCAGTTTTCGGAAACGATAGGCGAATTACCCGGTGACGCTGTCAGGGCTACGGAATTTCTGAGCATAAGCGAAAATGAAACGTCGTTTATATTTAAGTCCAAAACTTCATTACCACTTGTAAGTTTTAGTTTTATAGTCAATTCGGATTTAACTTACGAAGAACCGGAACAATCAGACCCCGGTTTGGGCGGTGCTGTCGTTGGTGCTGTTATGAATAAGGGTGAGTTGCCTGAAAAAGCTCTGAAAGGTGAGATTAAATTCGTGTACCAAAATACAAAATCCGGGCTTAACTTACGATATGTAGTAGATGCAGGCGGCTCACCATTTGACCCGAATGCGGGCGGTATTGCATACACAATTAAAATTCCGAAAACACTCAACCTTTCGAATACCCCTGCAAATAACTATTTTGATATTGCCATAGACAACGAAAAAGATTTCAGCATATTCCAAGGCGACAGCATTGACGTTAAAACAAACAATGCCCTCGGAAAACTTGTGAACGAAGATGCGGAAAACCACGAAGTGCCGTATCTGCTTACCGCAACGCCCGGTGGCACGACAGGAATAACAGTAGACCCGATTGTGTCGTTCACAAGCGTATCTGACCCAGCCAAAAGGGTTTATGTCGCCTTTGACCCCTCTCTTGCCGAGTATATCGGAGTTTATCAGTCAACCGTTTACTTTGATATTCAGTATAAACACCCCGGGTTAAGTCAAGAGTAATAATAAGTAAATAAACAAAAAAAGGAATACCCTTTTGGGTATTCCTTTTTAAAATA
Organism: Oscillospiraceae bacterium; assembly: GCA_031262245.1. Taxonomy (GTDB): domain Bacteria; phylum Bacillota; class Clostridia; order Oscillospirales; family Ruminococcaceae; genus BNZF01. The sequence continues at coordinate 1,260 of JAISIJ010000137.1, forward strand.
TTACTCATCAACATATTGATTCAATTCCTTTTGAAGTCTGATTAATTCTTTGTTTAAAAAATTAATCTCTGCGGTAATTGTTACACAGGGTTCGCTGTTTTTAAGTTGATAGAAACTGTTATCGAAATCTTCAAGCATATTCGTCTTTATTACCAATTGTGCTTTGATATAACCGATTTCTGTTACCAACTTAGCGATTTCAATTGCCCTTTTTTCCTCAGATTGAGTTAAGCTGTTCATATTTTCACCCATCTCTTTTTTTATTATAGGCTTTCGCCTATGTATCTTTTGAGGACAGTAAAAACACCGTCCCCAAAATTAAAGAGAGAGTTAATGCAGAAAATACTATGCTTTATACGGTGGCTTGTAAAAGAAATGAAAATCAATCGTATCGGAATATTTTCCGTCATATTTTGTATTACTTCGGTCGAAATCCACATACACGTTTTTTGAAGTAAAAGACATATCAAACTCTGCCAAAGGTTTATTTTCAATCGGAGTTTTCGTATTCGGACTTGACGTTAAAATATACGAAATTTTGTTGTCACCGCTTACAATTTCACCCGAATTTTTGTCAAGCACAACCGCTATCGCAGTATCGTCATCGACTGAAAAAGGCTGTGTGGTGTCGATTTTAACTTGAAATTTGTTCTTTTCACGGTTGCTTGTGAGTGAAATTTGTTTCGGAATTACAGCCGTAAATTTAACTTCTTCGGATGTGGATTTTTTAGAATTTGTTTCTGCCGCCGAAACAGGGGGCGGATGGATAACAGCGGCATAGATTGTCAGCATAAAAATTAAACTGAAAATAAACGCCGAAGTTGTTTTTTTAAGTTTCATTTTCATAATTCATTACTCCTTATATTTGTTAATATGTTCCGGAACATATGTAGAAAAGTTAGCCGTATTAATCAAATACAGAGTGTCTGATATTATGAAATGAGATAAAAAATACAAAGATGTTTTTAACAAAAAAATATAAGTTGACATAGCAATACTCCTTACATTTGATGTGTTTGGTTTGAGAGGTATGTAAGAAATATTAACTATGTCAACTTTTATGTGCTGTATAAAAATCGGAGGATACTACATAATATGCTTTGAAAATATAAAACGTTACCGATTTCGGCAATTTTTCTCTGTGGATTAAAAAACAAAGAGGAGGCTTAAAAGCCCCCTTCTTTATTTTAAAGTAACTACTCTATCGGCACCATCGGCTCGTCGAGTAAATATTGTGCTTCTTCTGACGGTGTTGTTTTTTCACTTAATGAAATTGTAAAATTCAGAACATCACCATATTTTCCGGCAACGGTTACGTCGTCTGCATTGAAGTAAACAGGAACAATTTTGCTGTTTGACTTAGTCAGACTTGAATCTGAGTATTCAAACAAAAGATTGCTTGCAAACGGTGCATTTTCTTTTTCGCTATCTAACAAAGCATAGGGAACAGTTTCACCTGAGGCTACATTTGTAATAACGCCTATAACTTTATCTACTTCAATCTTTACAGAATGAGTTGCGGGAATTATAAAGGGTGCAGTAAGGTCTACTTCGACAGTGAATTTATTTTTGGTCTGGTCGCTGGAAAGGAAAAGTCGTTTCGGAATTTTAACAGTATACAGACTTGTGCCGTCAGTGAACGGAACTCTTTTATCGGTATCATACTCGACCGTCATAGATTGATTTTGCTCGCCCGAATCCGTATTAGCATTCGGTGCCGCACTAATACCGATTGAACTTGCGGAAATCAACATCATTGCCGCTAAAAACGCGTTAATAGATTTTTTAAAAGTTTTCATAGGTATTTCTCCTTATATTTATTAATATGTTCCGGAACATATGTAATCAAGGGGCGATATGTTTCTATTAATGAAAACAAGGAGAATTAAAAGGACTGAATAATCCGGCATAGTAATATTCCTTACGTTATATGTGCTGTATGAGAGATTTGTAAGGAATATTAACTATGCCTCAGTATTTAATTTGGAGGTTATACTGCATTATATGCTTCGGAAATATAAAA
>JAISIJ010000186.1 GCA_031262245.1 Oscillospiraceae bacterium
TCCCTGTATTTCAGTACTTTTTCTCTTAAATCTTTTGAGTAAGCCATCGTTTTCACCTCAAATAATATTTTGCTTTATTTTATCATATTATTTGAGCGGTGTCAAGTTAATTATCTATAGGATTTACTAAACCCTGTGCCTGAAAGTTTTTAATAATTTCATTGATTTTGCTAAACTCCATATTATAACACCTTTAATCCCTACTTATTATTTCCATTATTCAACAACATAAACCTCTTTACCCTCAACCTCACTCTTTACTATCTTAGTATCAGAGGGTAAACAAAACGCCGGTCTAACCCCATTTTCCATAGTTACTTCGCCTGCGCTCAATGTTCCGTCAGGTGAAAATCCGCAAGCTAAATATGTTTGCCAAGTGTGAGAAGTCCGAGTCCACCAAGTGCTTGCTTTTCCATTCGATTTATATGCTATCCGTGAATCACCATCAGGGAAAAATGAAAGTTTTTTACCCTCAACAGGTTCTGTTGAACTTTTAGATAATCCCAATTCCGTAAAGGATAATGCGAAAATCCGCCTTTTTATTATAGTAGTTTCAGGAAAAGCACTTCTGATAAACTCTTTTTTGATAGTATCTATCTCAACTTCTTGCAATTTGTTCTTAAAATCTTCATCGAAAACATTTATAAATTCCTTTTCAAGAAAATTATCTAAAATACTGTTTTCATATAGCGATACAGGAAAATCCTCCGAATTAAAGGCGATATTCTCATCTATCAAAAATTTTCTGAGTAACAACACACAGCCCGAATCATTGTAATTTTCAGTCAAAACATAATACGACTCATATTTACCGTTTTCCTTGATATAAACCTCACAATCGGCTGAGTTTTTCTTGTAAACAATATCTGAAATTGTAGATATTTCTTTATTTGAATTTTCTTTACTTGTCGAAACCCCTTTATCAGTACACCCTGTAAACAACATAACCATTATAAGCAATAACGAAAATATCTTTTTAAACATAACTTCACTCCCTAAGAATATTATACTCCGAAATTACGAAAAGTCAAGCCTATTCTGATTTACATATAAAACACCAACCCCTTTAACCCATCTCTCAAAAACCCCTTTGTTTCTCTCGAAGTCAGCCACTCTAACAGTAATTCATACCCCTCATCAGCCGCTTCTCTCGCCTCTTTTGATATTAATTCCATTTTAACATCAAAAAGGTGTAACAAAAACACTACTTTTTGGTTTAAAAAAATTTGGATTAACCGATTAAACAAAATGGTCAATCGTTTAAATGAAAATGGAATAAGTAATAAGCCTTATAAGGATTGATATTTATATTACTTAATTTCTAAAAATCGATAGAGATAAAACGCTATATTTATTGGCGTTTTATTTTCTTTCATATTCGTTTCGCCCCAAGGCTACCTTTGAAATTTGAATTCGTTGTGCCGTTCACAGCCTCGTCAATTACCCAACCACCTTGATTTCTGCCGTTATGATAATCATATCCGCCGTGTGCCGAAATGTATAAAATTTTAGAATCTGTATTGCCTAAATTATAAATATCTCGAACAGTTACGTCCTCATCACGCATTGTTGAAGCTCCCATAGCATCAGCGGTATTTACCGCATCATATATTGTAAGCTCTCTCCAACCTGCTATATCGTCCTGTGCACCATAATAAATATCTACCCCAACGCCTGCTGTGCCGCTGTTATCTTTTACCGTTACCATATGCTGATATTTCGCACCTGTATCAACGTACTTATACCAACCCATATTTTCATTATACTCAATACTTGCCTCGTCAATATATCCCTGTGCCACCATTTCATCTAAAAGCGTTTCTACCATTTCTTTACGTTGTTCAATATCCGCAAGTAAGAATTCTTCCGAACCCGTTAAATCTGCAAACGCATTTGAAACAGTTTCTTCCAAAGCCAAATCCTCTTCGGTAGGCAATCCATACACAAAAATCTGCCAACCGTCTGAACTCAACCCTGTTTCACTTACCGCATAATACCAGACAATACAATCATACGGCGTAGTTTTATCAATTTCAATCGTGCAAGTATAAACATTATCGCCTGCGGTTTCATCGCCGTTTTCACCGTTATCATACATCAACTCAACAATCTCACCATCGGATTCTAACATAAGATTGTCAACATTACCGCCGTATTCTGCATAGAAATAAACTGTTTCCGCTCCCTCGCCACACTCAATATCCATTGTGCTGCCGGTTAATTTTATTTCCTCTGCCGCAAAACTCTTATATTTTACTGTAACTGTAAAAGTATAATCGATGTTTTCAATTGTAACAGTATCGGAAACCGTTAAGCTTTCAAGCTCTTCCGCCGAAATTTCAGAAACCCCAGTATAACCGAAACTTGTGCCTAACAAGCTGATACACAGCAAAATTGCCGTGAATTTTGTGCCGTTTTTCCTGCCTTGTGCTATAAATAATATACTTCCGCCTAAGCCTAATACGCCTAAAATCAGCCACAAAATGTTGAAAGTATCACCAGTTTTAGGTGCTGCGGAGTCGTTTTTATTTGCAGTTGTTGTAGTTTCAACTTGATTAACAATGTATCTGCGTGTTGTAGTAGTACTCGCAGTCGAAGTTATCTGTGAAGAACTTGTTGAAGCACTCGTTGTAAGAGAACTGCTTGAACTTGTGGAATTGCTTGCCGAAGTAGTCGTGCTATCTGTTGTTTTGTCGGCAGTTTTAGCAGTAGTCTTATCGGTAGTTTTTTCGGTAGTCTTGGCTATTGTTGTGCTACTTTCTGTTGTAGTGGTAGTTGTGGTTGTAGTTTCAATAAGCTTTTTAACCGCCTTACCGCTTATCGTGATAGTATCGCCTGCATTTATTACACCATCAGCCCCAAACCTTTCAGATATCTCAAAACTGCCCTCAATCCATTCAAACCCCTCGGGCAAGCTTTTTTCAACGCTCACACCCTCAACATCGAAGTTGTTATAGTTAGCAATTACCAACGAAACCGGTATCTCCTCGCCAACCTCATAACTTTCTTTCTCACCCACATCAAGCGTAATCTCCAAACCGTCCTTTTCCGCCGTTTCGGCAAAAATGCCCATACCTCCGAAACTAAGTAAGCATACACAACTTACTATCCAAATTAACATCTTTTTTATCACCTAAAAATCCCCCTTATGGCATATTTGTACACAACTTAATGTTGTTATTAAGCTGTCTATCGCCAATCAAAAAACGCTTACGCCGAAACGTAAACGTTTATTGTTTTACCCAAAAAGTTCCATAAGTAAATTGTCGTAATCTTTCAAATCAAACATAAACCCCAAATTATCCTTCACAAACCTCGTTTCCATTTTGCACTCAATTATCTCACGAACCTTAAACGCATTATCGTGATTTATCATTTCACAAAAATCCAACCCCGTTTTCATAAACGAAATCTCAGAAAACTTATCCGCATTAAACTTCCAACGTGATAAACCCCGCTTACTGCCGTCCTCCTTCATTATCAACTCAGTATATCGCCTATTAAATGTTCCAATAAAAAACATCACTCCTGCCGCCACCGCCGCTTCCGTTTCTCCGCTTATTTTCGCTATATTACAATAAGCCGGAATATGTAAAAGTAACAAATAAACTACCTCAAAGCTCACATCCTCTAACTCAATATCTACCTCGCAACCCGTTCGCAAAAAGCCCGGTTCAAGCCAAACTATATTACTCCGAATTTTTAACCGCCCTTTTTCATCAAACTGGATACAATTAGTTCCCAAAACCCCCGCTTCCCTCGGAATGTGAAACTTACCATCTCGCCCCGGGAATAAAGTTCGTAATCTACCCCCTGAATCTAAAATACACTCACCTTTTCCTAACAAATTTCTCTTCGCATTCAGCGTTCTAAGCTCTTTCGTCTGCATTTCCACCACCCCCTTTTACTTATCGTGAAATGGGGTCTGATTAACGATAGGGGTCTGTGTGGAAAAATAGGTGAGAATTGAAAAACCGCCTGTTTTTAGGCGGTTTATATCTAATCAAGGTTCTCTATTCAATAAACCTGTCCTAAAACCCTAATTCAAAGTTACAAATACCACAAATTAGAGAAAAACGGAGAAAATGTTTACGCTGTTTATTTCGATAGCGGATTTGCAAAATTTTAAAGCGTTTGA
>JAISIJ010000213.1 GCA_031262245.1 Oscillospiraceae bacterium
TCAAAAAGAATTGTAAAACGGTTTTCATCTTTTGTTTCGTCTTTTGAAAGATAATTAACATAACTTTCAATACCGCCGAAAAGCGAGCCTGTTCTTCCCTCAATCTTAAAATGTTTAAAACCTCTGGGGATATATTCTTCTTCAATGCTTTTCGGAGAAACAAAAGTGGGGTAGCCCTGAATATTATAGTAGTGATTGTTTTTACCGTATTCACATTCAAAAGGCGGCTCTTCATATGGAACACCTTTTGCTTTTGCCTCAAAAAAATCTATGGAATTTTGTCCGATAAAACGGTAATGCCAACCCCTTTTCGGGCAATTCGGAACGCAACAGGCATTAATTAAAATTTCACATTTTTCTCTTAAATGTTTGGGAATTTGTTCTAATAAATCAAAGTGATTGTTGAGATTATAGTCCAAAACAACCATTTTATAGTCTTTTTCTAATTCTTCAATAAGGTCGGGTATTTCACGAATTTCCTTACAAGTTGATGATACTATTTTAAAAGAGGGATATTTATTGCGGATATATTCTTCTAAAACAGGAGAAAAAACGGTTACTTCGTTCATACCGTTGTCGGCAATTTCCATACAAAGGTTGCAATGATAGTCAGAGAGGTGTTTTTTCTCAATGAGAGGATTTGTAAAAGTGTAACGCACAGGCACGCCTAAGTCATTAAAAGTCTTAACGGCATTACGCATAAAGCGTTCTTCGCAATTTCCGCCGATAGTCCGTCCTCCGTTCCATAAAGATGTAGGAAAGTCACCGTAAACCGCACCTATCTTAAGTCCGTCACGGAAACGTTCCGGAAATCGTTTTATCATTGATATTATAAGGAAATTAAGCATAAATTTAGTTGTTAGCCCCGGGAGATAGAATGTTGACATTATTTTCACTTCTTTACTTTTTTCGTTCAAAATCAACGATATTATAAGCTCTTTTTAACAACTTGTCAATAACTTTTAATTAATCAGTAAAATATCAACCATAAATAAACACAATAAACTATTGACAGAAAAAGAATTTTAATGTAAACTGAATGTGAAGTAATTTTTGATATTTTATGAATTTCAACAATGAAAATTTATACATATATTTATTATTTTTTTGGTATCGTTTTAGAATATGTTATTTCGATACCGTATTTTGAAAGGAGCATTACAATGCGAATAAAAAACAGAATATCTGCGTTGGTTACAGCATTTATGGTTGCGGCTACTGCAAGCATACCTGTTATGTCACCTCAGGTTGCAACAGCGGCAACAAATTATGTAAATTATGCGGAGGCTCTGCAAAAATCCCTCTATTTGTATGACGCAAATATGTGCGGTACAGGGGTTGACGAAAACAGCGGTTTAGAGTGGAGAACCGACTGTCACGTGGGTGATGCAACCTATAACTACAACGGCAAAATCCTTGACTTAAGCGGCGGTTTCCACGACGCAGGCGACCACGTTAAATTCGGTTTACCCGAGGCTTATTCTCTCTTTACTCTCGGCTTTAACTACTACTATTTCAAAGACGCATTTACACAAACAGGCACAGACGACCATTTACAACGCATAACTGATTACGGTGCTGACTATTTCAAAAGATGTACTGTTTACAACGGCACAGAGGTTGAGGCTTTCGCTTATACTGTAGGTAACGGCGGAGAAGACCATAGCTATTGGGGTTCTCCCGAAGCTCAAGAGGCGTCTGAAGGCACAAGAGAGGCGTTTTTTGCAACTGCATCTAATCCCGGAACAGACTGTGTTTCACTTGCGGCGGCGGCTCTTGCAATAAACTATCTCAACTTCGGTAACGAAGAAGATTTACAAGTTGCAAAAGATTTATTTGCTTTTGCAGATAAAAACACCAAAGCAGTTGCAACAATGGGTAACAACGAAGGTGTTGGCGGTTCTTTCTATAAATCAACCAATTGGGCAGACGATTATTCTCTTGCGGCTACTGTACTCAATATTGCAACAGGTGACGAGAGCTATAAAGCTAAAGCAGAATCTATTATAGACCCAAAACAAAACGTTACTATTTTCGGTGAAGCCGATAACGGTTATCATTATTCTGAGTACCCTTATGCTTGGGATGGTGTTTATCACGCTGTTCACGCTTTAAGAAATGATTTACAATATTCATACCAAATGACTTGGGGCAATGAAAATTATGATTTTGCAACAACAATTGATAATGTTGTTAAAAAATATCCCACAACAACCAAAGGTTTTACTTTTATTTCTGAATGGGCTTCTGCACGTTACAATGCCTCTTTGCAATTAATGGGGTTAATCTATGACCAAGAAACAGGTTCTGACAAATACGGTACTTGGGCTCAAGGTCAAATGGATTATATCTTCGGAAATAACGAATTCGGCAAATGCTTAATGGTTGGTTATAATGATATTTCTTCTTCTCACCCTCACCACAGAGCAGCTTCTTCACCAGCTTACGGCGATAGCGTTGAAAATGAAACCAAAGGCGGCGGTCAATTAGACCAATCTCACATTCTCTACGGTGCTCTTTGCGGCGGTCCGACAGATGCTAATGGTTCATACCAAGATACAGCAACTGACTATGTTGCAAACGAAGTAACCCTTGACTATAATGCGGCATTTGTCGGTGCTTTAGCCGGTCTTTACCTTAAATACGGGCAAGACGACCAACCTATCGACGAGAGTACTCTCCTTGAAATTCGTGATTTAAGCGGCGGAGGCGGAAATGAAGATGTTACACCTCCCGTTATAACAGAAAATAATGAAACTGCTGCAGTAATTCAAACTCTTGAAGTCAATGTAGGCGATTATGTAAATATCAAAGCTGACGAATTAGTAACTTGGACTATTGACAGCGAAGATATGGTTGACACTATTGACAATGGCGGAGATATGTATCTCTTTTTCAGACCAATAATTGCCGGAACAATCAAAGTTACCGCAACCGACCGTGCCGGTAATGAAACAACTATTGATATAGTTGCAAAGGCTGTTGAAACAGACCCTCCTACCGTTGCTCTTTACGGCGACGTTGACGGTGATGAAAGTATAGGCAAAATGGCAGATGTTGTATTGTTAGCTAAATTTTTTAACGGCTCTATCTCCCTCAATTCTTCAGCTCTTGCAAACGCAAACTGCGACAATACAGGGAATTCTGCCGGAAAAGTAGATTCTTCTGATTTATCCGCATTAGTCGGCTATTTATTAGGTACAGTATCTTCTCTCCCAGTTTCTTAATTTTCTCTTTTTTAGTTTTCTCTTAGTTTCAGAGCCGGCAACTCTCGAAGTTCCCTACTTCTTTTTGTAGTTGGCAGTTTAGTTGACGTGGTTTAACTGTATATGAAAAAAGCACCCTGTTAGGGGGCTTTGGATAAGGAAGAAATAATACAAAAATCCCCACATTGGGAAGAAAATATGTACTCGGCGGAGTTTTGGAGTTTGCTTAACTCCGCCGAGATATGAAAAATAAATATTATGGCTTTTTAATTTTCTTTATCTGTCTGATGATAAGATAAAGAATGGCAACACCGGCAAGAGTTAATAAAACAATAATAAGTGTTTTAGGTGTGTTATTTGTATCTTCTTTGATATTTTTTTGGGTGTTCGCTTTGACAGCTTTTTTTGTTTCTAAAACATTTTTTGCTTGTAGTTCATTGGATATACCGTCTTCATCAGAAACAGCCTCTGTAACCGTCTGTTTAGGTTCGGGGGTTTTATACAATTCAAAATTATCATCTATGGGTGCAACTTCACCGATTATTTCGACAAAATCACCTTTGCCGGAAAGCTTTTCTTCCGTAACTCCATATTGCCAAATTCCGTCTTCGTTTTTTCTGAAATACCACCAGTCATCGGTAAAAGAACGAACACGGGGAGGATTACCGGAAATTTTTTCAGCATCTGATTTTTTAGTATAATTTTGTCCCCATTTGGAATCATTGAGGTAATACTCTTCAAAATCGTTTATAATCAATTCTTGAATTTCAAAATCGCCTTTTGGTTGATACGTTGTCAAGTCATA
>JAISIJ010000251.1 GCA_031262245.1 Oscillospiraceae bacterium
TCCTGTTTTTTGTCAATTTCAGAAGAAATAATATTATCCTTAAAGGTAACTTTTACCGGGAAAAGGTCTTCTTTTATATTTTTTGTAATATAATTTTTTATGTCACAAAAAACACGCTCTTTGCTGATAAAGCAAACACCGTATTGTTTTGCAATTTTTGAGGCTGGTATTTTAAATGTAAATTCAGTCCCGTACCAATTATGATGGTTGTTATCTGTTTCGTAAGAGAAAACCTCACCACCATTTTCCGCAGAGCTGAATATTATATGACGTACTTTATTTTCACTTTTAGCATAGCTTGTTGCGGTAAATTCTTTATTAAGTTCAAAAGCAGATTGCATACCAATGCCAAAAGAAGCTGTAGGTTCAAGCCAAGATGGAATTTTTCTGTTTTCAAGAGCCGAGGATTCTTTTCCGATATTTCTCATACTTTTAAGCGTTTTTTTATCTATACCGATACCACGGTCTTTTATTTTAATGATAAATTCATAACCATCATTATCATTAGAGTCTTTAGAAATATTACCATAATTTTCAGGATAACGACATTCAACTGAAATTTCAACTTTTAATTTATTGATACAAAATTTATAAATATCCTCGTATTTTTTCCATTCGTGGCTTTTACCCGACAAATTACCATTTTCGTTAATAATTATGTCTGGAGTTAAAAGATTTTTGCAATCATTATTAATATCTTTCTCATAGCGACAAATATTATCAAAAAATTGTATTTTTGTAGCATCGGATGCATTCTGGATAAATTCTCTTAAAAAAACCCAGTTAATCTCAAGTTGTTTACCAATTTGGTTTGTGTTCATCGGACGATAATTGTTATATAAGTCCACCATATCCGATTTTGTGCGGTAAAGACTGGTTCCTTGAATAATATCACTTGCCCTTTTATGATTAAAAGTATATTTAAGACTTAGTTCATCAGGGTCAGTTTCAATACCGTCAAGCCACAGTTTAAAATCACAATTAACGGGCACAGAGCCACAGAAATTATCCGGTGCTATTTCTGACCATTTTTCTGCTAATTCTTTTAAATCTTCCGTTAAATATTTACGCATTTCTGAAATAGAAGCACAAGCTGCTCTTACGATTTTGTCACGTTCGGCAATATCCTTACTTTCATCTAAAGTAATAGAAAAATATAGGGATATTTTTTTGGGAGAAATATAAAGATTTTTAACGGATTTATGTTTAAGTATCTCTCCTTTTGTAGCTACAGAAATTTTATCTTCATTAATAAGCTCGAGTTGATAGTTATTAAAACGATTGTTATCAATATCTAAAATATCACCGATACGAAGTAACATTTGTACAAATTTAGGATGTGCAATGTCATTGTCTATGCCTTTTTCGTGTTGTTCAAGACGCTCAAGACAAGTTTTAATATCGGTATAATGACCTTCACAGATTTTAGCAACTATATCCCATATACGGGTTGGAATACAAACTAAGTCTTCGTGATTTTCCTCTTCAATTTTTTCTTTTGACCTTGTTGAATGTCTTGTCCTATAATAACTACTTAAAATATGATTAAAATCATGACTTAAACTTTCGATATTTTTAAGTCTGTCTTTAATATCTTCACAGTAAATATTTTGATGTTTTTGTGTTAAAAGATTATTAATTGCTTTTCTTGTATCCTCGTCTGTGCTTGTTTTAATATCAGTTAAAAATTTTTCAAATTCCTCTTTTTCAATTAATTCTTGAATTTCTTTACTTGAAACGTGCATTCCCATATCGTGGCGGTAAGCACATTCCAAAATAAGCCAAATGTCAGTATAGCCAAGAGCGTTTATACGCTCTTCGCCGAGTAAAAGTTCAATTGCGGAAATAATACCCTCACTATGAGATGTTCCGTGGTCGCTGAAAACCAAAAACGGAGCAGACACAACATTAATTTTTTTACTGATATTTGTGAGGTCGGTTACCCAAGTTGAATATAATAACTTGGCTGTGGCATTATCTTTTCCTAAGTTTTCTAATCGCTCTGATAATTTACAAATTTGTTTAGATTTATTTTCTGCTGACATATCAAACCTCATTTTCGAGATTATTTGAAAATTTCATTCAAATAATCCCGAATTTCTCCCAAACTATTTACAGAAGATTTATTAACAACTCTGAGTTTGCTAAAAGCAGTATCCCCGATTTGTTTTTTTAAATCATAATAATATCCGGTACAAAAAATTATTTTATCAGCAATATCAATGTCTAATTTTTCTTTTAAATATTCTACAAGAATTAATCCGCTGTATTCACCTTTTTTTGTAATTCGTTCAAGATATTCTTTCGGTAATCCTTTAGTGTCGGGTATTTGAAGGTCAAATATATATGCATCAATCTTATCCGGCGAACATTCCTCGGTAACATAAATATCATTTAATGCATTGGCAATATTAGTGGATTTTTGAATCGTATGTTTACCGCCTTCTTTTGCCAATAATATATCAAATGTTGTAGCACATTCATCATCTTCAAGTATATATAGCTTCATTAAATTAACCCCCCTTTATAAATATACATCAATTTTTTTAGTAGTTGGTATAAACGGCACGGAAAGTGTGAATTCGGTTTCATATGTTGCTCTTTCAATATGAGATAAGACGTATATAATACTATTTTTATTATCATCAGTAGTATTATTTACAAGAATTTTATTTAAGGGCAAGTTATTAAATTCTTTCTCTAATTTTTCCGAATTATTCATTAATTTATCATAAAGTTCAGAATAGTCTTCGTTAGTTTTAAAAGAGCGTTCTAATATTTTTTGTGGTATATTATTTTTTAATTCAAGAAATGTTTTAAATGCACCTATA
>JAISIJ010000311.1 GCA_031262245.1 Oscillospiraceae bacterium
ATAAGATTTTTTCGGGGTTTTGAACAGGTGTTTTTAAAGAAAAAAAGAGGAATACCTCAAAAAAGGTATTCCTCTAAAAAATTATTCTGTTAAAAATCCGCACTTTAAAAATTTCTGAAGGTCGTGATTTTGAGCGAAAAGCGATTTTCTTTGCTGTAAGCAAAGATTTAAAAATGGGGTCTTAGGGGAAAATTAATGTTCCCCTAACAAGCTGACTTTGTTACACGAATGTAACATATGTCCTTGCTTGCCTATGCTTTAAAAGCATAGGTTTTATTCATGTGGGAATAGATTTTTTGTGTTAAAAAACTTTAAGGAGCAGTCAAGCTAACTGCTCCTTTTCTGATAAAAATCTGAAATTATTTCGCTGTAAAGGTAATATTTTCACCCAAACCAAAATAACAAACATTTCCTTTTTGAGTATACGGCACAACCGTATAAGTTTCGCCGGATTCGATACCTTTTACGGTAACTGTAACGCTACCTGTCCAATTTGAAGTTTGATTCGCTAAGAAGTTGTCGGAATATTGATACTCTTCAAGAGTTTTGAAATTATCAGCTACATCGCCTTTAAGAAGAACATAACCCAACGCACCGTTAGCATCTCCGGTTCTTAAAATTTTGAACTTCGCTGTGTCAGCGGTGACAGTTTTAAGTGTTGTTGTGAGGGTAATATCGCCTGTTGTAAATGTTACATTTTCGCCCATTCCAAAGTAACCGTATTTCATTTTAACTGTGAACGGAACGAGTGTATAAGTCGTGTTTTTGTCGAGGTGTGTGATGTTAAAGTTGAAGTTTTTAGTCCAATTTGAGTATTCCAACTTAACAAAATCTTCGTGATTTTTCATATCCGCTAATTTTGCATTTGAAAAATCTGTGTCTGAATAATTGCCTTCGAGTAAGATATAGGAAATCGCACCTTTTGCCTCGCCCTCTGTTCTCTCAACGTAAACTTTCGCAGAAGTGGGGTAAATTTTTTTGAGAGTTGAGGTGAGTTTTGTCGAAGTTTGCATTTCAGAATCATAAATTTCCATTGCCACAGGACTGGTGTTTTTTTCAGGTGCAAAAGCAATTGCAACTATTGAATTCGTTTCATTTTCAGATAAAAGTATTGGGGAAGTATAAACATTTCCGCTGATAACTGTTTTACCATCTATAATATTACACTCCGGCATCGTTCCGTCCGTCGTATAAACAATTATAGCATTAGGGGTATCACAAGTTAATTTGATATGCTCTCCTTGACTGTTAGATACATTACTGAATTTTGGTTCGGAAACTGTTTCTTGAAAAACTGCAACAGGTGAAAGTATCATATCTTCAGTAACATATTCAGCTTCGGATTCATAATTCCAACCTGCAAACAACATATTTTCAGCAGGAGGATTGTTCATAACAGGTAATTCTACACTACCTCCATACGGAATAGTTTGTTCACTGATTGTTTCGCCATTCCAATCTAAAATTTTAATAATATATTCATTCGGAGTATATTGGGCAGTAACAACCATATTATCAATAACCGTTGTTACGGGATTATTGTCAGAGTCAACCCATTGTTTAAAAGTATTTCCTTCTTTAAAAGGTATCTCTTCTGCAAATAAAATATCGCCATATTCAAATTCTTTGAAGTTAATGGCTTGATTGCTCCAATCAACAAAACCTACTTGATATTTTTTCTTAGAAAATTCAGCTATTAGCGTTGTATCTTTGAGTATATTTGTTGTATCTTGATTCCAACCGATAAAATCATATCCCTGTTTTTCAGGCGAAACAGGTACAATAGCATCGTTACCTTCTGTTACCGTTTGTGTAGATATAATTTCTCCGAGTTCATCTTGAAAAACAACAGTATATTCAGCTTTTGGTGCCTTTATTGTTTCAACATATATTGGAGAAGTTCCACCTTCAGGAGCAACAACAACGATAAAGTCACCAGTTTTTTCATTAGGTTCTTCTTTGGTAATATAATCAAAACTATAATTTCCGTCTTCGTCTACAACAGTTTGTGCGACATATTCAAGCTGACTTGCAGTAGGGTCAACGTTAGTTTGTTTAAAAACCAACAGAGTCAATAATTTTCCGGGAGTAGCGATTTTTCCTGAAACATTTCTTGTAATACCTTCGGCATTTTCGATTAATTTAGTTTCGTCAGCTTTATAGCGACTTACGTTTCGTGTTTCAACTTTTCTGTTTTCAGATTCTGTGGGAATATCACCTGCTTGCCATTCTGACCACTCTCCCCATTTTTCAAAAGTATAAGTGTATACAACATCACGATAACGCCATTCTGTATAGCCGTTACTGACAATTTCATTTTTTGTCCAAGTTCTATCGGTTTTATTTCCTGCATCGGAAAAAGTGGCTTTTATCCAAGCATTTTTTATCCCACTGCCATTAACAACAACCGCCGTACCGCTTGCTCCGTTATTATAAACCGGTAATTCTCTGTCAAACCATTGTTCTTCATACCAATAACTTGAATCTCTTTTGTATGAATATACTCCGGAACCATTTGTCCAGCGATAGTAATGCCACATTGTTTTACTTTCACCGGGAATAATTCTTGTTTCAACTTCTCTTTCAGAGGAGGCTGCATATGGTGTCGTAGAAAAACTTGACCAATCTGTCCAACCGGTTTTTTCGGTTTTAATCAAAGTCCAGTTTTCAAGTGTAGGAAAATTTCTTGTTGTTATCTCTTTTTCTTGGATACGAGATTCTTCGCGAGTTTCTGTAACATAATCACCTTTTTCGGGAAGTTCGGTAAGCCAATCACTCCATTCAGTTTCTCCTAGATTAATTTCAGTTGCAACAGTTTCAGCTAACGGCACTCCTGTATTTTCGTCTTCAACTAATCCTACTATTGAAATTTCTGCTATTTTGGCAACACCTGAATACGGCACAAAAATTGTTTGAGGACTTTCAGCTAATTTATCAAGATAATAAGTTTCCGGCTCAGCAGCTACCATTTTTCCTGCAGTTGTTTTTAATGCGACAATTACACGACCTCGAACAAGACCTAACGGAGCATTTTTTAAATTAAATGTTACATTATATCCGCTTGCTTCTTGATTACGAACGGCAGATTGAACTTCTATTATATTTGGCAAATCAGGATTTTCCCAAACATAAATACCTTTAACAGTCATATCTTCTGTTACATTAAGATAATCATCTTTATCCCAACAAACAAAATTATAACCACTCGGATTAGTAGGTACAGGCGGTTCTGCCGAGTTACCATATTCAACAGTTTGTGTTTCTATAACATCGCCGTTGTTATCAGTAAATTTAACAGTATATTTATTAATAGCAAATTTTGCTGTTATTGTTTGGTCTGTTGTTATATTTTCAAGATTTTTGTCCCAACCTTGGAAAGTATATCCGACACGACTCGGTGCAAAAGGTGCAGAAGCTACTCCTCCGTACGGAACAGACTGGGAAAGCAAAGTTGTATCGTCCCAATTCTTAAAAGTTACGTTTAAATTAGGATTAATAGTAATCGTACCCGATTCCTTAGCTTGACTTTGACCTGTACTGTTTTTTGCCTTTACGCTGATTTTATACGTTCCGGGATTATTAATAACATAGTAAGTGTTAGTTCCGCTCACTTCTCTTTCCGGCTGGCTGTATTCGGCATTTGTCGTGCAAATAAGCGAAACAAGATAGCTTTGTGCATTATCGGCAACACTCCAATCTGCATTAACAACCGAACCTACAC
>JAISIJ010000313.1 GCA_031262245.1 Oscillospiraceae bacterium
TTTACAACTGCTCAAACTTAACAATTTACGGTTATGTAAATTCAGCCGCACACGCCTATGCTCATAAAAACAGCATACCTTATTGTTGCTTTACCTGATCCCACAAAACTCTCCGTTACAGTAAAATCCGTAACCCCTACAACCGCAAAAATCTATCTCGAAAGAACCTCGGGGGAAGCAAAAGGTGCTTTATCATACGTTCTGCTGAAAGGTAATTATTCCGAAACTGATTTCTCAAAAACCACAATATCCGATATGAAAAATCACCCCGATTTTGTTTTCTATCAAATCTCAAAATGGCAGTGAAATTGCAATTTAACCCAAACTTACCTCGAGAAAAACCAAACCTACACCATCGTTCCCTTTACCGTTAAAATGAAATACTGCCACTTCGATATGGGAGAAAACACCACGTTCACTACCCCAGATATTACCCTCGAAACCACAATCAAGAAAATTACTGCTGATACTGTAAAATTCCGCCTTTCTCGCACAGGCACAGCAAATGGTGCGTTAGGTTATGTTCTTCTCAAAGGTGATTATTCCGATATTAGCTACAAAAATCTTGAAGAATACACCTCAATGCCCGATTTTATAAGCTACCGCACCTCTAACTGGACCGGTGGAGTTACTATCACAAACAACGCAATCGAAAGCGGTGAAACCTATACAATTATCCCCTATACCCAAAAGAAAGGGAATTATTACTTTGGGTTAGGGGAAAATACTGTATTTACTGCAAAATAACAATTAAAGGATTAAATAAGTAAAATTTATCCTTTACGTTAAAGGAGGTGATGCCTATGAGGGTATCAAGATAGTTCGTATTTCATTACGGACATAATACAAGAAATTTTTTACCAACCGCAAAAAATATCCCTTGACGTAAACAGAAAAATAAATTATAATAGGAAAGAGAAAAAGCTATGAAAAATATAAAAAGATTAGTAGCAATGCTTATTAACAGCGCTATGTTGTTAAGCATAATTGCAATAGTTCCGTTCAGTGCTTCGGCAGATGAAACAAACTCCGTCTATGAATACGATGGATATACCGTTGATTATGAAATCACCAATAGTTGGGGTGACGGTCAATATAATAATGTCACCGTTTCAATTGAAAATACCGGCACGGAAACAATCGAAAACTGGATGCTCGCATATGATTTTATGGGTGAAGCTTCTATGCAAAGCGGCGGCGAAATTTTTCAAACCGAAAATGGAACTACCTACGTTAAAAACACAGGCAATAACCTCACCGGGTTTGGTGACAGCTTAAATATCGACCCCGGGAACTCCGTTAATTTCAGCTATTCCTTGATAAATCCTACCGGCACACCTGACAATTTCACTCTTTGTCAAGAACGTGCCGATGTGGATAACAGCAATTTTGAGGTTGTTTTAACCCCACAATATGATTACGGAAATTCATTTCAAGGCGAAATCAGTCTTACGAATTTAACAGATACGCCCATTGAAAGTTGGGAATTAACGTTTTCAAGCAACAACTTTACTCTTCAAAACAGTTGGGATAGAACCCTCATTAACCACGGTGACGGAAAGTATACAATCAAACCCTTAGCCGGTGGAATTATTCGTGTTAATCCCAATTCTACTCTGACTTTCGGTTTCCAAGCAGATAAAACTTCTGACGTTACTTTTGAAAATCTCAATTTTAATGTTGAAGGCTTAACCGCTGTTGTTTTTGATGAAACAATTGAGGATATACCTGAAATTCCCGATATACCAGAAAACCCTGAAAATCCCGATACCCCTGAACTCCCTGAAATCCCCTCTGATTTAGATGTTCTCGTAGCTTTTGGAGTGTTTAATGAGGAAGAGAACGCTATTACTCTTAACTGGGCATATCAAGATAATACAGGAAATTTCAGTATTTTTGAAACGACCAATGAAAAAACTCTGCTTGCCGAAGTAACCGATAATACCGAATATTCTTTTGCTGTCGACAACTCAATCGAGAAATATACTTTCGTTGTTGAAAAATATATCTCCGATAATGAGAACATTATTTCTAACGAAGTTGTTATGCAACTTAACGAAAATGGTCAATATGAATTCGTTTATGTTGACAGCGACGGTGACAGTCTACCTGACGTATACGAGCATATATTAGGCACAAACCCCGACATTCCTGACACAGATAGTGATGATTTGCCGGATGGATATGAAGTAACTGTACTTGAAACTTCGCCTTTATTACCTGATACTGATGATAACGGTATTTCCGATGCTGATGAGGATTTTGACAACGATACCCTGTCTAATTTTCAAGAATACGAAATTCAAACTGACCCTTTTGAACCCGATACGGACGATGATACAATTAGCGATAATGAGGAAATTTCCTTAGGAACCGACCCACTTGTGCCTGATTCAGATATTGATGGGCTATTAGACGGAGAAGAAGGATATACCAGTACTATTTATACCAAATACGGTGTTTATTTCGACCCTATCAACCCCGATACTGACGACAACGGCATACTTGACGGAGATGAAAGATTTGCACAAAACGTGCAAAAAGAGGTTGTCACTTCTGACGGAGCAATTACAAATATCTCTGTTGAAATGATTACAAACGGCAATCTTGATGAAAATCTTACTATCGAGAGTATGATGGATAAAGATTGGATGTCATCAAATGTTGTTGGGCTTGTAGGGGAACCATTTGACTTTAAAACCCCTTCAGAATTTGATAATACTACAATTACTTTCACTATCGACCAAACTAAACTCGGTGAAACTGAATTCGAGGATTTGTTATTTTTATGGTATGATAAGGAAAATGACAATTTTCAAGAATTTGAAACTTCTTATGATGAAGAGAATTCTACTGTAAGTACGGAAACCACACATTTTAGTCACTATATGGTCGTTGATGCGAGAATTTGGTATGCAGTTTGGACGAATAATCCTTATGTTAATATGGGCGAAAACAACTTACCGAACCAACCAAATGCAATCGGTATTTCTCAGACTTTACCCACTTCAAAAAGTGCAGCATTAGCTTTATCAAAAACTTTCGGAGATAGCAATTATTTGTTAATAGAAACATCAAATTTAACTTGGGAGCAAGCAGAGGAATATTGTGAGAGTTACGGCGGACATTTAGCTACTATTACCAGTGCAGCGGAAAATGATTTTGTTTTTAATCTTATTAATCAAGGTAGTAAAACTTGGTATTGGATAGGCGGTAAGTGGGATGCATATCGTTCTCCTACTTGGATTACCGGAGAAAATTTTAATCAGAATGTGGTTACTTTTAGAGATACTTGGGGCGTTGATTTTAGTGGAAATTTAGGCGGATATAGGAGTTCCAGCGGTTACGATAGCGGAGTTTGGTATAAAGGAAGAATTATACAAGATATTGGGAACTATGTTCCTCTGTCCTTGGTTTGTGAATGGGATAAAGAAATAAAACTTGTAGATTCTGATGAGGATAAATTGCCTGATGCTTATGAAAATGCAGGTCTAATACTATCCAACGGAGATTTTATCCGCACAAATCCTAATAACAAACATTCCGATTTTGACAAATTAGAAGATGGAGTTGAAATTAACCCCGAAATCGTTAAACAGTATATCTACAAAGATATTTATAAAATTCATTTTAAAATGCGTTCTAATCCCAAAGCAGAAGATTCTGATGGGGATGATGTGTGGGATGATGAAGAATTAATATATTATAGTTCGACACAAGAATTAATATATCATTCTTATCCTACCGAACCAGATTCAGATATTGATGGTATAAATGATTATTATGACACATCCCCGCTAACTTATAATGATGGAGATATCTATAATCGTCAAGCTGTTGTTGAATATGCAGTTTATTGGGGTGGCAAAGATATAGTAAACGGAGAAGAGGTAGGTAGATACAACCCTGATTTTGAAAAATTCGCCTCTGATTGTACTAATTTTGCTTCTCAGTGTTTAAATGCCGGAGGATACAAAATGACAGGGGATTGGTTCCATACAAAAGAAAAGAAATTAAACGGGGTAACCAGACTTATTATAGATACTCTTTTATTTCCCTACGAACAACAAAGAAGTAAAAATTACCTTTGGACTAATAATTTTGTTGTTTGCGAAGAATTATATGCCTATATTA
The DNA here is from genome assembly GCA_031262245.1 of Oscillospiraceae bacterium. Lineage (GTDB taxonomy): Bacteria > Bacillota > Clostridia > Oscillospirales > Ruminococcaceae > BNZF01. The sequence continues at coordinate 4,135 of JAISIJ010000313.1, forward strand.
AAGATAACTATTATTGCTATAAAAGTGAAACAGTTATTAAAAATAAAGAAGATATTATAGAATGCAGCAGAAATGTCAAAGAAGGAGATTTAATATTTTTCGGAGCAAATAAAACAGACCACGCTGTTGTTGTTACAAAAGTAACTGAAAATGAAATTTTTTATTCCGGGCATACAGAACATCGAGTAAATGAACCTCTTTCAAAACATTTGGGGCAATCAATCACAATTGTACACATGAAAAATGAATTACGTAAAGGTATTGATTATGACTAAAAAAAGAAAAATAATTATTATGTTTATAGTAATTATTTTAACTATCGCTGTAACAGTATGTTATGTTAATTTTTTGCGACCTAAGCCAACTTCTTCATATATAGTAGCAAAAGAATATTTTGGTTCTGAAAAGTTCAAAACTTTTGAGAAAAATGAGCTTGAAACAAATAACACCACTATCGAATTGAAAGATTTGGCATTATCAGTTTTACGAAGTTCTTTTGAAAATAGCGGGAAATTACCTGAAAATTTTAAAAACATAGTTTCAGAAGAGTTATTTGGAAAGCTAAATGTAAGCCGTTTGTCATATTTCATAGAAGAAAATAAAAACAGTAAATTAGATGAATCGTGTGATTTTAAAATTTATAGGATTTATTTAAATAGCAACAAAGCTATTGTTGAATATGATTACAGCTATACATTGTATGATATTATGACAAATAAAATTCTTAATTCAAGTATAACTTCAAGCTCTTTAAAAAAATACAAACTATTTTTAGAACTTTCAAACGAAAATATGTGGATAATAACTGATTTATTGACATATCCATAAACATACAGCCGACAATTGTCGGCTGTACATAAAAATTCACTTCACAAACTTATAGGGAATATTACGAGAGGTTAATGTGAAAATTACAAAAAATCTTTTCTTTATCATTACGTTCATATCACTATTTTGGTTTCTTATTACGTTACTTCCGATTAAGTTGGATGAGTTTAACAGAGTAGTACAAAAAAATCGGCTAATAGACAATATTGAAACTATATATAATTCTGGTATACCTCATTTACTATTTATACCTATTTCATTTATAAGCCTTATATTTGCCATTTCGGATACCCACAGAGTGTATAAACAAAAACCTGTTAAAACAAAACGGTTAATCTTTTGTTTATTTCTTGTTTTTTGCTCACTGTGTATAACTATTCTAAATATTTGGGCTCATAACGATATTGTAAAAGAAATATTTGCGGGATAGAGAACCATTTTAGCATTAATAACAGTTGATAATTGTCAGCTGTACATAGAAATTTATGGGGATTACTAATGAAAATAGTAACTAAAAAGAATATAAGTATTATTTCAATAACTATTATTATTCTTGCATTTATTATTGTATTTTTTGCACAACATAAAACGTACTATAAATACAATGATACTTGGATAATAGGTAAGCATTATACTGAAATTGAAAAAAGATACGGGAAGTTTGACAAAGGAAACGGTATTACTCGCGGCGGATATTATGCAGGCGAATGGCACGATTTTCACGGAACTTTACCCGAATATTACTTTATTTATTTTGATGAGGAGGGTTATGCAATTAAAATAAAAAAAGAAAGCCATAATCCCGGAGGATAAATCTTAAAACTTAGACAGTCGGCACTGCTGACTGTCTTTTTTATATTAAAAAAACTAACCTTTAAAATCGCTGCATCAATATAAACTTCACCTATTCTGTCAACCCCTCATTCACAGCAGTTGCCTTTTCCCACACCTTTTTGCCACCCTTGGCAAGCACACTAAACGCTTTTTTCGCCGTAAATGTAATCGCATCGGCTACTTTTTCCTCAAACTCCCTGTTATCAGCTTTTCTCATAATAGGCTTTTCTTCCGCAACTTCACCCCAATCTTCGCCGTTGTAATCCTCCTCAATATTGCCAAAATCTAACCCCTCATCAACAGTTTCAACCGCCGAATATTCCTCATATTCCTCTTTTTCATCCTCTTTTTTAACACCTGTAAGCTCCTCAACAATACTCTCGCCTAATTTGCTATAATCAATTTTCTTTTCCGCAGCCTGCCTTGGATAATCCCACCGTATAGGCGAAAAATCCTCTTTTTCCTCTTTATCTTCTTCATTATCACCGAAAATATCCGATAACCAATCATCCTCATCCTCTTCTTCACTCTTCTTTTCAACAGGCAAATTATCTAAATCCAAATTTACTAAATCTGCAAAATTTTCAGTATTCTCGGCGTTTTCAGAACTTTCTTCAATGTTAATTTTATCCTCCAACCACACCGTATCAAAATCTTCTGCCTGCTTATCATTTGCAATACCACTTGTGAAAATATCTAAATCTATCTCCTCGAAAGGCTCTGTGTTTTCGCTATTTTCTGCATTTTCTTTAACAACATTTTCAACAATGTTTTTAACATTATCTTCAAAAGTTACATTCTCCGTAATTTCTTCATTATCTGCGAAAAAATCAAAATTATCTTCTTCAACCCCACAATCGCTCAAAAAAGATATTTTATCAAGTTTATCCAATAAATCCGCTTTTTCGGCAATACTCAAACTACCTGTTTCAATATTAAATCCCTGATATTTATTTAGCTCATTATCCAAATATTCACCATAACTTAACATAACCTCACCTCCTGCATTACTCATTATATCGTTACTGCATTTGTCTGCCAAAACAAAGAGTCCGCATCAGCGGACTCCCGTAAATTAACCCTGTTGTTTATCTTTTCTCTCTTGCTCCTCTCTCTTTTTTTGCTTCGCTCTCTGCTCTTCCCAAAATTTGTTTCTCGATTTAGCTTCAATCAACTTCTGCTGTTCTGCATTCTTAGAATTTGAACGAGAAATCGAACCGCCTTTCATTTGTGAATATACCGCAAAACGCTCAAATTCGGGATTAATCGGGTATGAAAGGCTCCCGTCTCCGTTTTTCTGTACAGTTGCAATCATTACATAATGATTTTTAATCGAAGAACCGTTTCTCAACCTCAACACAGTCATAGGTATTTGATTGCCGTCCTCGTCTTTACGAACTTTACAAAATTTATCTTCAGAAGTTACCGCCAAATCACCGCCGGTAAACGCCCCGCAATATTCAACTCTCGAAATAAAATCGCCCAATTCAGCGTGGTTTAAATAGAATTTCTGTCCCTTCGCAACAACTCTCTCGCCCTTATAAGTAGCATCCAACTCGTGTTTCATCGGGCAATTTAAATCCCACACAGGAATTTTTACCTCTTCAAGTGCCGTGAAAGCATACCCCACAGGCTTAAAATATGATTCGGAATTGGAACTGTTAATCTGCTTATTCTTTGCGATAGTTCGCGTCATCTGAATTTTCGGGTGGAACAAACAATACTCAAATGAAATAGTCCCCTGTTTGCTCCTTAATTTATCTTTTTCTTCCTGTGTCATAGCTTCAACAGCCGCCTTGCCGCTATCTCTGAACGCCGAAATTAAATCCTTATTGCTCATATTGTTCGGCTTTTTCGGAAAATCAGCACTCTTTTCAGCTAAATTTGCTCGTGCTTCTTCCTTCTTTTCCTTGCTCTCTTCCCCAATTTGGTGAATTTCTGTAATCTCTTTTACATCCATTCCGGGTTTCTTTTTAATAAGTGCCATAATGCTCCTCCTAAAAAAATTTTCTCATAATTTTATGTTTTTGTTAGTTTCGTATGCAGTCTGTCCTCAATAATCTTTCTGTTTACCTAAAAATCTATCGTATTTTTTCTGTCTATCCGAAATTTTCTGTCTGAAAAAAATCTATTGTCGAGTATCTGCCTACGTTTAATCTACCTAAATTATATCGGTATATATTGCAAAATTCAAGCCTAACTTCACTAATTTGTTAAAATTCGTCAGAAACTACTAAATTAATTATATCTGCTTTAAAACAAGATATAAACCTTGCACACACATCTATCGGTGTTTCTATGTGTAACATTCTGTCTGCCATAACTGTCTATCCCAAATACTGAAAAAAAAACAGAATGTATTTCACTACACTCTGTTTTTCACCTATTCAACTGCTTTTTTTACATTTTTTAATTCCTCAAAACGTATCTCTAACTCCTCAAATCGCTTCAAAACATCTTTAAAATCATCAGTTCCGGAATTGATATACTCAATAAATTCAGGCAAATATTTAGCCTTAAATGCCCTTTGTTCCTCACACATTCGCTTTTCGTTTACAAGGATTATTTCAGGAGCATCCATTTCAACCATTTTTGCATATCTCGTTTCCCAAGATTGAATTTTACTGTTAAACCAGCTCTCAAAATATATCCTTGAAATGTTCTTCGTAAGCAGTTTCTTGTCAATCATATCCTGAAAACTCGGCGAGTTTGTTGTTCTTATCTTATCTTTATCAAATTCGCCAATAACTTTCGATTCGGCATTTTCAATTATTATAGTATCCATTTCAAACACCCCTTTGTGCTTCATAAATCTCATAAATAGTTTTATCTCGCCAATTCTTACCCAAATTGCGTTTTAACTTTTTCGGCAATCTCTGTTTATTTTTACCCTCACCGATATATCCGCCGTTTTCTTTGCTTAAAATATTCAACGAAAGAACCCCTAATTCTTGCACTTTCTTATGAATATTCACAATCGCCGGATATAACCAAGGTGCACCGGTATATTCCCCAAATTCCTCACCGCTTAACGTAAACTTCGTTTCGCCCTCAAACATCACCTTTTCCACACCGTTATCGTCCTTAACGCTCATTTTGATATACGGAACGGTTACATAAATTTCATATTTATCCACCGCACAACGTATTTCCGCATCGGGAAACATTCCTAAAATTTCTTTTCTTATTAGCTGCCTATCACTGCTTTTCCACCAATCAGCACGGTTTTCCATAATGTAACCCCTTTATTTTTCTACCTTTCTGCTATAATAAACTGTTTTTGTCAACCCATACAAAAACTCACTAACGTATCTTCCTTTTGCATAAATTTGCTCTTTTCTCTCACCCTCACATTCACAGCCCAATCGCTCCAACATTTCAATACTCGCCGCATTACCCTCGAAAACCGAACCGTTAAATTTGTTTAATCTGCGTTCCTCAAAAGCATATTTCAGCATTATTTCCAATGCTGCTGTGCCATACCCCTTACCCCTATGTTTCGGGTATATCAGCGTTCCCACCGAAAATGTTCCGTTCCTCTCATCTACCGAATTCAATACCGCAATTCCAACAGCTTCACCGCTCAAACTCTCAATTTTCAGCCATAAATCGCCCTGTTTATTGAATATCTTCCCATTAACCATTTGCTGTATATCGTTCTCCGAACAAGGCTCTTCTATATGAAAATGCACTTTCCGTATAGCCTCGCTGTCAAAACTCGCAATGTAAATATCTTCACTATCCGTAGGTTCTAACACCCTCAAACGCACCAAATCGTTTTGCCAATAGTAATTTGTAAAATCTATAAATACCCCTCCTTTTTAATCTTTATTTTTTAGCAAGCTGTCTGCCAAAATAAAAAAGCAGAGGTTAATCTGCTTTAATTTATTATTTTTACGGAAACAAACTCCCCACAAGTTCATTAATCCCACCCGAAAAATCGGTAACGGTTTCTTCATTCTTGAAAAATATACGGTTCTTAATTTTCGTAAATAACCCCTGTTTAGGCTCTCTAAGTTTAACATTTTCGCCGTTTCCCATATCAAAAACTATATTCAACATTGCCGCCTGCCGTATACCCCAACTGAACAAAATAGGCTTTAAATTTCTGAAAAGTATTTCCTTAGGCATTTGCAAAACCAAACTATGCTCAACTTGCGAAACTTTGTTGTAAACCTGAAATGTATTTTCCTTTTTTAACTGTTTTTGAAGTTGAGAATACAGCACTCTCAATGCCGATGCACTAACAGCATCGAATTCCAAAACCATCAAATTCTTATCCGAAAAACTCGTTATAATATTGGCAATTTCTGAATAACCTGCCTGTAAATCGAAAATAACAATATCGTATTTCAGCGTTTTAAGCCAATTCAAAAACTCCTCAAATTTGCACTTGTTATTACCCTCAATAGGCAAACTTACAGGAAAATGAACGCTCGAAGGCATAAAATCAATATTTTCCGAAACATTCAAAATCTCTTTCGATTTATACTCACCGCCGAAAATATCAATTAACGAAAGGTATTTATCTTTATCAACCAGTTTTTCCTCGAAAAAATATGTCATTCCGTGCGTTCCGAAATCACAATCAACAAGCAATACTTTTTTACCGTTGCAAGCCAACTTCTCCGCAATTAAAACAGCCAAGGTACTCTTTCCGCTGCCGCCTTTTCCGCTTAGTAAAGCCAAACTGTTAAACATTTTTACTCCTTTTTAAGAAATATTCACCCCACAAATGCCTCGGCATCCCACAAAAGTTTTGCCATCCTCACTCATTACAGGGTCGGCAACCGTGTAAACTTTTGAAACATCAACCCCTGCACCCATTAAAGCCGTTGCATACAACATTGAAACGATGTAAATATCAAACCCCTCGGGAAGTGGGTCGTAACCCTTAATTTTTTTCTCAAATATCGGCAAAACACTATCATCAACCAATTCCGTTGAAATGTGTGCGTTTAATACCCCATTTGAGGGAAAAGAAGAAATAATCTTCCCACCTGTATATTTGCGAATTTCACCGTTAAATTCCGCACCGCTTACAACATTTATTTCGTGCGGTGTGCCATTAAAAACTTTCATTCTGTTTCTCCTTCTTTACTTTCTGTTTGTTCAATATCCACCAAAAATGCCTTTTTCTTTTCATTTTCAGCTTTATTAAGTTTCTTCATTTCGGCTGCGGCTTCCGCCTTATCAAAGAAAAGTGTTATCGGTCTGCAAATGCTTGTATCGGTAAGCGTTTCAACATCAACCAAAACACATTTATCTGTGTATGCGTACCATTTCGGAGCAACAGCCCAATTAAGAGTTTCATATCTAAAACTCTTGATTGTTGCCACATCAAGGTTATATTTTTTAATCTGAGTTGCTTTTGAAATATCGCCCTTAACATATTTATCCTTACACTCAGGGCAATCAATAGTGTACTCTTTACCGCCTGCCGTAATCGTTATTTTGCGTTCATTGTTACAAATTCCGCAGGGCTTATATACATTCGCCGTTTCACAGTTTAAAAAATAAATCTCTGTGCCGAGTTCTAATTTAGTGTTTAATTCCAATTTCATTTTACCCCTTTAAGAGAAATTCATAATATGAACATATTAATTTAAGAACATTATTCATATTCGGTTCACATTCAAGATATTCAGAAATTTCAATCTCGGAAATATCAAAT
>JAISIJ010000394.1 GCA_031262245.1 Oscillospiraceae bacterium
CAGATAAAATTCTGGTGAAACAGAGAAATTTGAACAATAAAAATTACGCAAAAATTCTTGCCACAGCAAAAAGAAATAATGAAAAACCTTGTTATCGAGTCGTAAATGAAATTTAATTTACCCGTCTGAAAAACAGTAATTTGAAATGTGCGTACTTTCAAAAAGGCGAAAATTACAATGTTGTTTTTAACAAAAAAAGACGAAGAAACGTTCAATTATGCACTAAAACCTAAGGGTTTACAATTATAAAAATAAATTTTTTAGATTAAAGAGTGGAGGGACTTATGACTGAAATAAAAAATCAAACCGTTAAGAAAATCGGAAAAATTAACTACATCGTTACCTTCACATCAAGCGAAAATGCAAGAGAAACGCTTGAGAAAAAGATAGAAAGATTGGTTAAAAAAGAAGTCGAAAAAATGTCCAATTAACGGAGAAAAATAGGTCTTGACAAGTCGCTGTATATGTGGTAAAATATATGTATAGTGTACTTGTTAACTGCCTCAAGCGGTATATTATGGGTTTGCTATATGAGCAGTATTTGAAAACGCTTACATCGGATGACTTAGGAGAGTTGGAAGACAAGGGACAAGCACTAAAAGAAATGGAAGTTGACGATTTCACTTTCAAAGAATGGCAAGATATGGGATTGTCACCTATTGAAATGCTATACGACTATGAGGGGAACTTAGAGGGTAAACAGTCTTTCGTTTTTGTAGAAAAAGACGGAGATGTCACCGCTTTTGATTTAACGGAAGACGGCAATAAATTTGTCATTGACGGAAACGAGATTGAATTTGAAAGTTACAGCCAAAACGGCGAAACATACTATAAACTGCCAGACGGTACGATTTACCGCAACGCCAATAAAGAATACTATTAATTCTTGATAGTTGATTAACACAGGAAAAATCTGCATATAATAACATTACAATTTCTTTTTCAGATTAGAACGGAGTGATGTTAATTGAATATGCAGGAAAAAACCGAAAAACGCCTTGAACGGACAAGAAAATATCTTAACGTAACAACGATAGTCTTTGTTATTATCGTGCTGACAGTTGCCTTAAAGCCCTTAACAGGTAGTTTTGTTACTGCGGAAGATATAATAATATTGTGTTGTTCCGGCACGATAAAAATATTTTATCACTTGATATACGCTAAATTGAAAAGCAAAATTTCTTAAAGTTTTTTTAGAAAATACTTGACAAAAATCAAAAAAAGTGATATAATATATATGAGAATATTTGTAGCTTATTCAATGTATTCACCGTTCATTATAATGCTTTTTATGTTCTTAATATTCTCTGTTTCACAACAGGGAGAATGTGAGGCTGACACATTGTCAATCCGACGCTCTGTAATAGGATTAGCGTTAATCTCGGAACAACCTATTATGCCAGTTTAGTGGCTACAGCCGTAAGGCACTAAAAAGAAGTACCGACAACTGCAAAGTTGAAATCGGTTGCCGTTAGCCGAGTGGGCGTTACAGGTAGACGAATGGGCTACTTTCGTTGGCGGACAACAATAAAAATCAGTCAATAAGAGGGCGTAGGTTTACTTCGGTAAAATGCGACCTCTTTAAATTTATAAGGAGTGTTGATATGAATGACGATAATTTAAGTAATGCAACTATATTAAGTAAATTAATACAATATGCTAAAATGTATAGAGATAATCTTGAAAATAAAAATATCCTTTTTGTATTTAAAGACGATAAAGATGTAGATTATATAGAAACTGAATTTTTAGCTAAAAATTTTCAACACCTTACAGGAGTCAAATATAGAGGGCTTAAAGATACTGTTAAATTTTACGAGTTATGTTTAGATAGTAAGTTAGAGGAACATAAAATCAAACAAACTAAACCTTTACTTATAAAACTAAAGTTTAATGTTTTAAGCCAAACTATGAAAATACATAAGACAGCAAATATGATTGGGTCTTATAACGGTAATAGTTATTCTATTTATTCCGATTTAGAAACAAAAAAATTGGCAGGTAGTCAAAATGCTTGTTTAGGGTTTATTCCTATTGGAGATTATTTTATTCCAAACACAAATTTAGATACAAGCATTTTCCCGAATAAGCTAAAATATTTGCTTAGAGAAGACGATAGAAGCCCTATACTCCTCACATTCCGCAAGAATATTGAGGACAAGCAGTACACGGAACTTACCCACGTTATGAAGAAATTAGACTTGCAAACGCTTAAACTTCCGAAAGAGATTTTAGAAAAAATCAATGTCCCCGAATTTTTCCCACAGAAAAATGAAATGGTTACTAAAATTCTGAATGAGAAACAGAATGTCGCTAAAACAGCGGAAGATTTTGATGTTAATAGGCTTGTAGGCGAACACGCCTTTACTGTTAGGGATAAGGATAATACCTCTAAAAAGTATAAAATCCTGCACGGTGACGAACACGAAGAAGTTATTGCTCGGCAGATTGCAAGTGATTTTAATGTTTCGGAGGAAATAGCTAAAGACATTTTCAGTAATGCTATTGAAAAAAACGCCCTTGAGGACGAAGTAAAACAAGATACGTCAACCACTACTAAAACTAAGAACATTGACAATTACAAAGATTTTGAAGAAGACGGTCAAGAGTTTACGAATGATGTCTGAAAATAAGTAAAAAGACGTGATAAGCGTTATTTTTTTATACTATTTTTTATTACCATTATTTGGTAAAATTGGAAAAGGAGTGATAAAATGGCAGGAGAAACAGAAGTCAGAATGATGTTAGAGAGTGAAGAAAAGGCTCTAAAAGCTTTAATGGCACTCTTGAAAATGGCTTGGAAAGTGGGCGAAACGCTGTATAACGGTATCGCCGTTCCTATCGGAAAAAACATTATTGAGGACTTGAAAAAACTAAAAGAAAATAATTTGAGAAAAGGCGGTGAGATTAGCCAAAAGAATTTAAATGAACTTGCGAAAAAAGATAATCAAAATGTCGTTGTGCAGGAAAACATTCCGTCAAGGGATTTACCGCTGATTATGGACAAGGCTAAGGAGTACGGAATACCCCTTGCGGTGATTGGAAACAGGGATAAACCGAATGTTAAAATTGCAATGCAGACTTCCGACAAGGCTTTTTTTGAGGGCATTTTAGGTGAAATTGTCGCCGAAAAATTAGCCGTTCGCCCCGATGAGCTGACGTCTTTTAAGGTCAAGTCGAGTGAGATTAACGCTTTGAACGCTGAACTGAAAAAGAATAACATCACAGCGAATTTTTTACTTGACAATAAAAAAGAAATTCATTGTATTTATGAAAACGCCGATAAGTCGGCAATGCTGAAAGTTTTGGATAACCTAAAATTAAAGCACAAAGACATTAACGAGAATTTTCAGATTAAGAACGAAAACGGAAAAATTACTTTTCAAGATAATCATTTAGGTAAAAAATTTACTATGAACGGTATTCTTGAAATGGGCGAAAATGAACTTATTAACAAGTTTCAAAACCATTTCGGATATGACGAAACAAAAGCTACAATGGCTGTCGGGAAGTTTGCACAAAGTTTAACGGCTGAAAAACAAGCCGAATTTTTAGTAAATAATCCTGCGAAAAATGTCAATTCAGCTACTGAAATACGCCTTGAAAATGAAAATATTCTGTTGCAGGACTTGAAATATTTTCAGATAAATATGAAAGAGGACGGCGTTGACAGATTTGTACTTATGGATAAGGACGGTAATTCCGCTATTCTGACTGACGATAAAGAAAAAAATCTTGAACGACTTCAGAAAATCGGAATCAAAGACGAAAGGACGGTTGAGGCGGTTCTTGAAAAACATAATGCTGTCAAGGAAATTTACGCCGAAAGGGCATTACAACGCTCTGAAATACACATTGCCGACAATAAAACAGGCGAATATAAAGGTGTTGTAAAACTTGACAGGGTAGATAAAGATAATTTTCAAGTTAAAATTAAGGATTACGACAAGACATTTTCTTTTTCAGATAAGAATAAAGCTGTAAATGCTATGTCTATGATTTTAATGTCCAAATATGCGTTGTCTAAAAAAGAAGCTCTCCAAACGGCTGAAAATGTGGTTAAAAACGCCGAGAGTTTAAGTGCGTATAATACTAATATCCCATAAAAACCATTTAAAATGGGGGAGTGTTGACTAAATAATTAT
>JAISIJ010000501.1 GCA_031262245.1 Oscillospiraceae bacterium
ATTATCGACAGGAAAAGTGTAGAATTGCTTTTCAAAAATAATAGAAAAACAAGTTCCGTGAAATGAATTTGACAAGACATATTTTGCATTTTTAATAAGATTTAGAAATTCAATAGGCCCTGCTTCGTCACTTTCGCTATATGATACAGTTTTTATAATATATCCTGTTTTTTCTGATAATAATTTTGCAGTTTGATCAAGTTCGAGATTTTCGCCTATATTATAGACAAAAATATAATTTTCTTCGTAAATTTCAGAATTTATAAGACTTTCCCATTCTTTTCGGTCAAGTAGCAACGTAGGGTCTAAAACAGAGGTAACTTCTTTTTCGGTTATTTCGGAAATCTGCGTAACGGCACTTTGTTCTCTCATAGAGATATTGTCAAGTTTTGAACCCCAATATTTTAAAATCGGGATTTGATTTGTGGTAAGTTTTGCACTCCCGAAACTTGCGGCATAAGAAAATTTTATTTTATCTTCGTCTGTAAAAGACAGACACATATGAGGAACAACATATTTAGGCATACTGTTCACTACACCCCAAATTTGGTCGCTGCCACAAACGAAAATATCATATTCATTATTCGCTTCGTGAATATTACTTGGGTCATAAACTTTTTTACTGTGAGGAATGTTAAACGAAAAACTTCTGAATTTATCTAAATTTCCTGTTTGAGTAGAATAAAAATATTCAATGTCACTATTTTGCCATTTATAACATATCTGTTCACATTTAAAATTCAATTTTTCAATTGCTTTTTGGAGTGCGTATGCTTGAAGTTGTGCTCCGTAATTATAGGTTTTATAATAAAGTGACATTATTCCGATTTTTTTCATTAAATCCAATCCTCTATTTGATGTCCTTCATTTTTATTTTTATCCCAGTATACAAGTTTATTTTTTTCCATATCACAATATCCGCAATACGGATATCGAGTTGTAGCAAAATTAAAAATTTCTTCTGCTGTGGTTTCATATAGATTAACGTAATCTTGATTTTCAATCATAATAAGATTCTGATTAAAAGCTTTATTAAAATATAAATTACTGAAAATCATAAAACAGCAGGGGGCAATTATCCCATTGTGAATATGAATTGACGTTCTGCCGATATATCTTTTACAGTTAAAATAAGTGTACGGAGGTGAAGCTTTATCAAGGTTAATTTGCCATTTCACAAATTCCTTTTTATTTGTTGCAGTACGTTCATTTTCTTTTTGTGTCATAGTATTATACTTTATGCCGAATGATTCAGACTTTTTTATATTTTCCGGGAATATATTACCGATGTTATAATCACTCATAGATAGTGTAATATCAAGAGCTTTTAATTTTTTCCACTTAGAGTCATCATATTTATATAATTCAATTCCATTTGTTACAAGTTCAATTATTGATTGCGGATAAAGTTGACGAATAAATGATAGAACTTCAAACAAATTCGGATGTAACGTAGGTTCTCCGCCACTTACAAACACACGATTAATTTTTTCTATACCTAATGATTTAAAGTGATTCAAATCCTTCTTAATTTGGTCAAATTCGTAAATGTCCGTCTTTTTTGCTAAGGGTGAAAAATTCTTACACCCTTTACAGTTTAAATTACAACCATCTACTATATTAAACAAAAGGTTTAAATTTTCACGTATATAATTAGGGTCGCTTTTTAATTGCATATCATAACTAACATCAGGAGGCAATTCATATACATCATTAACTTCAAGGGTATTCAAATTATATCGAATTTGCGGTATTTTTTCTTGTCCTATACCGACAATAATTCCACATATTCCTTTTTCATAGTCTGTTTTCCATTCGTCAAAAGTATCAGACGTAACAAAACCCTCTAAGGATATATCACATTGTTTCAGAAACCAAGCAATCCCTTTAGCTATTTTACCTGCCCCATAAATAAATAATTTTTCTTTTGTAACACACCAATTATAAAATTCCTTTACGTCTGATTTTGGCATAAATGCATCGAAGATATTTTCCGGTGGTCTTTTCAAAACGTGATATTTATTTTCCATTTTTAGTTTCTCCTATAATCTTTGAGTAATCGTTCATTTATTTCTGCAAAATTATTTTTTGCATTATCAAAAGCGGTTTTATTTTCGTCAATCATCCAACTTGAAGAGCATTTATGAATTGCATAAGTATTCTCCGTTAATTCATAAAGCGGTAAATGCCATAGTCCATTATCGCACATAACAGGCATAAGTCCGCAGAAAAAATCACTTGGTAAAAACAAATTATCATCAAAAAGACAAACTCTGTTATTTATGTCAATTCCTTTATTTCGGAAATAGTCTGTGGTATATTCGGGACAAGGCGTGAGATTATATTTTTCGTCATATAAAAACTCTGTATTATCATAGATTTTCATTTGTTCGATTAAATCTTCATTATTTGGAATACTGCCGAAACAAAGACCCGTTGCAATTTCGTTGTATGGTAAATATCCGTAAACAGATTTATAATTTATAAAAGTATCTAAATTTCGCAGTAATTTTACATCGGTATCAAGATAAAATCCACCATACTGATTTACAATATCAAGTCTTGCATAATCACTGACAAAGGCATATTTTTTCGTTTCATATGCTTGTTGAACATATAACGGTGCTTTGGAAATATCATAATTTTCTTCATTCCAAAATTTAATTTCATAATCCGAGCAAAATTTACTCCAACTTTCTATACACTCTATTTCTAATTCACCGAAAGGATTATTTCCAAACCAAATATAATGAATTATTTTAGGAATAGTATATTTTTTGTTGCATAACGGTAATGTTTGTTTACCTGCGAGAGCAGGCACAAAATGTTCTCGTCCGAAACTCACGCCGGATATGCCGTAATAACATATAACTCCGTCAAGTATAGGAATATTATCGAAGTTTTTCAAAACAGAAATTATATTATTTACGGCAATGCAAACTACTATTACATATTTTTCAAAGTCAATCCCACATTCGTTAATTTTTGAAAGTGGAGTAACGGGAATTTTACGAAGTCCTATTCCATAGCTTGTATTTGGCATTTCATTGCGGTCAAATATAAAATCAATTTTATCAATTATTTGTGAATGGGCACGATTATTTTCAAGAAAATCTTTGAGAGTTCCACCCGCACCATAGCAAAGAATTCGTTTATTTTTTGTTTCAAGCATAAAATTTGTGAAATTTGCATTTCGGAATATTACCATTTAAATACCACCATTAAAACACTAAATTACATCGGAAAGGTCAAAAGTTCTGTTGCAAAATTCGTCCGCCAATTGCTGTTTTGAAAAGAAATCAATATCTATAATGCTGTATTCCGAATTTAAGCAATTTAATATATCGTCAAGTAATTTAACATCTGTAAAATTCACAGAATCCAAATTCATATCTTTTGCATAATCAAGGATAGCGTTATGAATTTTATTCAAATCTTCTAAATGTTTCGGATTGCGTTTATCTTGCAATAAAATAGGAGTTCCGCTATCGTCAAAACCTTTTAATGTTGCTTCATATGAAGATATTATATTTTCTAAAAACAAAAAATTTGAGTAGATACGATAATATCCGTTAAATACGCTTGAAAACATCTGTGTATTATCAAACATTGCGTATATTTTCGTTTCTTTTTTATATTCAATTTCGTTCCCGACTTGTGCAAAATAAAGTCCTGTTAAATCAAAATTAACAAAATTACTCAATGCTTTTTGGCAAGTGCCGGAGCTTACAAAATCAAAAAATCCGATTTTTTTACCT
>JAISIJ010000504.1 GCA_031262245.1 Oscillospiraceae bacterium
CTTATCCTCCGCCTTCACCGCCACCCGTAAATTATCCTCAAGGTGCTTATATGCCACCGCCACCGCAGTATTATTATCCACCACCACCTCCTCCCTCTCACCAATTACCTCAAGTTAAAAACCAATTCGGCGGAATTGATATTTCTAAATTCTCTAAAGAACAAATCCGTAATTTGCAATTGCTTATGAATGTGCCTATGGATGTGTCTATTGAAGTCGGCTCAACAACAAAGCGAATTGACGAAATTTTGGATTTTTCTCAAGGCACGGTTTTTGAACTTGACAGAGCCGCATCTGCTCCTGTGGATATTATTGTTAACGGAAGTATGATTGCAAAGGGTGAAGTTGTAGTTGTTGACGATAATTTTGCGATTAAAATTATTGAAATTAACGAGAATAATATGACTGATATGTTAAGTGCCCAAGTTAAATAGGGTAGGGGATTTTGTTTATTTTACAAAATATTTTTATTTAATATTTATTTGCTGATATAGTATTAGCAATCGGCGAGTTAATTTAAAAAGACATTGGTAATGAAAGGACTAAAAATGGATAAGAAAATAATGGTTGTTGATGATGCGGCTTTTATGAGAATGATGGTAAAACAAGCTCTTTCTCAAAGCGGTTATACTAATGTTGTGGAAGCTGCTGACGGCGAAATTGCTTGTAATTTATATAAATCGGAACAACCTGATTTGGTGATAATGGATATAACTATGCCTAACAAAACCGGCATTGAGGCGCTTAAGGAGATTAAAGACGGCGACGCTAATGCTAAAATTGTTATGTGTTCCGCTATGGGACAGGAAGCAATGGTTGTTGAGGCTATAAAATTAGGTGCATTGGATTTTATTGTTAAGCCATTTAAACCGGACAGAATTATTCAAACTGTTTCTAAAGTTTTGGGGTAGCAACAGTTTTTGATACATTGATTGCATCTATGTAGGATGTCAGTTTCTTGCATAGTATTGACATACGACAAAGAGGGATATTATGGCTTTAACAAATTTTGAGGGTTTAAATCCTATGCACTTTGATGTGCTTACGGAGATAGGAAATATTGGGTCCGGTAATGCTGCCGCTGCTTTGTCGGATATGACACAGCAACACATTAAAATCCGTGTTCCTGAGGTTTCTGTTCTTAAATTTAATGAGGTTATGCAGTTTTTCGGCTCTGCCGAAAAAGTAGCTGCCGGACTTTTAGTGAATTTAACACAAGATATGGACGGAATGATTTTATATCTTTTCGGTGATGATTTTGTCAATGAAACACTCAAGGCATTTTTCGGTGAGAGTACTTCTGACCTTTTAATGTTAGATGATATGCAGAAATCTGCGTTGTTGGAAATCGGTAACATTATGGCGGCATCTTATGTTAATGCACTTTCTCAAATGACAAGTTTCTTTATTGATATCAGTGTTCCCTCTTTAGCTGTTGATATGGCAGGTGCTTTGCTTTCTGTCCCCATTATTGAGTTTGCCAATATAAGTGAAAGTGTTTTGTTAATAAACGACTCTTTTATTATTAACAACAAAGAAGTTGACAGTCATATGATTTTATTACCGACAGTTGAGAGCTTAAATAAGTTGTTTACTAATTTGGGGGTAGAGATATAAATGGCTCTGGTGAATATAGGGATATCAGATTTGAATATCGCCCGTCCACCGGATACCCTTGTTACTTATGCACTTGGGTCCTGTGTCGGGATTTGTCTTGTTGATAATCGTCATACTATTGGTGGTCTTGCACATATTATGTTACCGTCATCGTTGGAGGCTTCTGACAAGAGCGGGAATATGCGTCGTTACGCAGATACAGGTATTCGGGAATTAGTCCAAATGATGATGCGAAACGGTGTTATGCCCAGCGGTATGGTTGCGAAAATTGCCGGCGGAGCACAAATGTTTGCAACTAAACTCCAATCTTTTAACATAGGTGAACGCAATGTTGAGTCTGTAAAAAAAGTCTTAGCTGATTTTCGTATTCGTATTGTTGCTCAAGATACCGGCTTAAACTACGGACGAACTGTTTTTTTCAATCCTGCCGACGGTGCTATGCAGATTAAATCTGCCAACGGTCAAAACAAAGTGCTGTAGAGGGATAGCTTTGCCAATGAGTTTTGTGTGGTTTACTTGAGTGTATCGGTGATTTTTTGATATATATTTTTTTAACAACAGAGTAGGGTAGGGGTTTTACACATAAAGTAATAAAACTCCATTGATTTTGTTGTTGTTTTTACTTAAAAAATCTATAAGCCTATACTTTTTGTATAGGTTTATGTTACATAAATAAATCTGAAAAGGTAAAACTGAAAAGAGGTGTTTGTTGTGGGAGAACTAACCAATCAAAGCGGTATAATCTCCGTTAATTCACCGGAATCCTCAGTACCTCCTCCGATAGACGCTAAAATAAATATTACTGTTGATACTAATTATAAAGAGGCTGTTGTCAGTATTTCTGCTCCTCAAAACGGAGGAAAAGATTTTACCGTTGAGGACATTACAGAGGAATTGAAAAAAAAGAGTGTTGTTTTCGGTATTGATATGCAACTTCTCCAAAGAATTTTTGAAGATAAAAGTTATAACACTCCATATGTTGTTGCAAAATACTTACCTCCTGAAAACGGAGAAAACGGCACTATATCTTATAATTTTGAGAAAGAATATAAACCCAAACCGAAAATTAACGATGAGGGTGTTGTTGATTATAAAGATATAGGTGTTGTTCAGATTGTCAGTGCCAATACTGTTATTGCGGAAATCACTAAGCCAACTGACGGAAATCCCGGTTATGATATAAGAAACAAAGCTTTACCGCAGAAAAAAGGTGATAAGGCTAAGTTTTCTATCGGTAAGAATGTTAATATAACTGCTGACGGGTTACGTCTTGTTGCGGCTGCTGACGGTGTTTTGAACTGGGTAGGGGAGGGGTTTTCGGTTGAAACCACCCTTACTGTTGATAATGTTGATAATTCCACGGGACATATAAGATTTATCGGTGATATTGTTGTTCGAGGAGAAATTCAAGAAGGTTTTAAGGTATATTCTGATAGGAGTGTTGTCGTTCACGGTGCTGTTTCGGGTGCTGTTGTTGAGGCTCTGGGCGATATTGAGATTAAATCGGGCTGTATGCGAACAAATATTAAATCCGGCGGAAATGTTAAAGCAAGTTTTTTTGAGAATTGCACTATAAAAAATGACGGCAATGTTTCTGCTCAATCTTTTGCTTTTTGTAATATTTCTTGCGGCGGTTCTATTGTTACAAGCGGAGCGGGGGTTATTTTCGGTGGACAATGCGTTTGTTTGGGAAATGTTCATTGCTCTGTTTTGGGGTCGAAGAATTATATAAAAACAGAAGTAATTGTAGGTAATACGGCACTTTTTGTTAAAGAACGCTCGCAGATACAGGAATATTTAAAAGAGTTAGATGAAGAGATACTCGGACTTACAAGAGATGTTAAGTATCTTATGGAACGCAAGGCAACTCTCGGACAACTTAACAGAGAAAAACAAGCATCTTTGGACTATTGTATGCGTCAGAGAATGTTGAAAAAGAGGATACACAGTGAAAAAGAAAAGCGTATCGAAGAGATAAATCAACTTCTTGCGACAAAGAAATATCACGAAATTGTTTGTCGAGGTGCTGCATATCCCAATGTTATAATTTGTATCGGAGAGGCTTCTCAAGTACTTTCGGGGAAATATACTAACGTTACCTTTACCCAAAATGAAGATGACAAGACTATTAATATTATAGTATAGATATAGTTATTCCGTATAGGGTAGGGGAGAGCGACTTTTTCAGATAATTTTAATGGAGATATTGTAAGTTATGTAAAAGTATTATGGTGATTTCAAAAAGTAATTACTGTAAATACATAGAGGTGATATTATGAAACATAGGATATTGAGTTTTTTAACTGCTGTAATGTTTCTGTTTTCTGTTGTTCCTGTGGGTGCGGCAGAGGTTGTTTCGGAGATTTCAGAGGAAAGCGGTAAATGCGGTGACCTCAATGATGACGGCATAGCCGGAAAAATTGATGATATTGTTACCTTAGCTAAATATCTTTCGGGAAGATTAAAACTGTCTGAAAAAACACTTAAGCTTGCTAATTGTGACGATAAAGATATGCTTATAAATACCGCCGACCTCACGGCGTTGATTAATTATACCTTAGGGATATATAAATTTTTGCCTGTGGGAGCGAATACTTCCGGCATAACTACTACTTCAACAACAGTATCAACAACTACAACTTCAATAAAATTTTCAACATCCGAGCCTACTACTACTTTTCTCGAAACTACAACTACTTCAACAACAATAGTTTCAACTCCCGAATCCACTACTACTTCGACAACAGTAGTATCAACTCCCGAACCTACAACTACTTCAACAACAATTTCCACTCCCGAACCTACAACTACTTCAACAACAGTATCAACACCCGAACCAACTACAACTACTACAATTACTACTACAATATCTACTACAACCACAGTTATATCAACGACCGAACCAATTGTAACAACAACGGTTTTTGAACCTCAAGTGCCGATATATCAGTATATTTACGGTGATTGGTTGGGAACTTCTTTAGATATGATAAAGGACAGAGTAGGGCTGACTGTAAATAAAGATATGACTGTTCCTATCTATATCGCAGATATTGATGCGTCTAATGTTGTTGCACAATGCGGTGTGTCTTCAACGGATTTCACACAATATGTTAGACCTGCCAATCGTTTCACTATTCAATTAAATTCATATTATTTTCAATATGACAGCGTTATAGATAATCCCGATGCTTATATTGACAGTATCGCAACTCCGGCGGATTCCATTTTTGCACACGAGCTTGTTCACGGAATTATGTATGTAAATTTTGCCTATAATGTATTGTCGTATTTGCCTGATTGGTATAGTGAGGGTATGGCAGAGGCTGTTACAGGCAACAATCGCTTTGTCGATTTTCCACCTCAAGGCGGATACTATTATAATTATAAAGGCACTTCTGCACAGATTTTTTCAGATGTTTCAAACTGGGAAATTGCACAAGTTATGATAGGGGATTTTACCTATGATATAACAGGAATATATTCCTATTATGTCGGATATTTGTTTATGAATTGGCTTGATAATTATGGTAAGGAGAATGGTTCGGGGCAATATACTTCAACAAACGGCGGACAGGTAAAAGTCCTAAATGCAAATATTGCTAAACAAATCAGAACTAACGGTTTTTCAATTGCCATCCAAAATACTTATGGTAAATCTATTGAAACGCTTATAGAAGAATTTAAAGCCGAGGCTGCAGATATTACAATCTATGATGAATGGGCAAATTGGGTTAATGACAAAATGAATATTCAATGCAACGACGGTTTATATGATGCACTTTCCAACACAGACAGTGTAGATATGGTAGAAAACACAGGTGAACCTGCACTTATTTCCAAAACAAACATCTATTCCTATAACGGCTATGATTTAACAATCGACTGGAGTTTTTAGTTTTCTGATAGTTCCTGTGTTTCTCACCTCTCGAAGTTCCGTAGTTATTTTCATAGTTGGCAGTCTTTAGGCTTGGTTTAACTGTATATGAAAAATTCCGCCGTGTACGGCGGAATTTTTTTAGCATACTGGGTTAGATATTTGTTATTTTGAGAGGTAGTGGGAGTATTTTTGTATTTAAAAACACTCTTGCCGTTCACAATAATAAGTATTCAGTTAAATCAAAGACTAAAAATAGCCGACTATTAGATAAGTAGGGAACTTAGTGAGGTGCTAATCACAGGAACGAATAGAAAAGAAAAAAGCAAAAATTTCGCCAAATTTGTATTTGGCGAAATTTTTATAAATAGCTCCCCCCCCTATCCCCTAAGCTAAATTATCAAATTTTTTGCTTTTTTCAGGTGCGTTTTTGAGATGTGATTTTTTTAATTTTTTTATAATTGTTTAGCTATCTGTAACATAGTTGACGTTCTCCAAATTTCCAGTCGTGATTACGTCAGCTAAAACGTCAACTATAACAACTACTACGGAACTTCGAGAGGTGTATTTTTCTGAAGCAAATAGATATCAAAAAAGTAATGTCCGCTAAAGTGCCAACTATAACAACTACTACGGAACTTCGAGAGGTGTAAATTACAGGAACTGATAGATACTAAAAAAGAAAAAAATTTATAAAAAGTATTGATTATAATAAAATTATATGATATAATATAAAAGACTGATAAAAAACTGATAAAATTTGTGCAAAATAACGAGGAGATTTACCTTTTGTTACATAAATTAGTAAAAAGAGCGATAGTAATTGTTGGAGTTATTGCGACATTGGTTATGAGTATACCGTTTATGTCGGCACAAACGAATACATCTTTTGATGTTGTTTTTGTTATAGATAACAGCGGTTCTATGCTTAAGTCCGACCCTGAACATCTTGCGTTGAAAGGTGCGGAGTTATTTACGGATTTACTTTCGGGAACAAATTCAAGAGCCGGATATGTAATGTTTTCTGATACTATAAGAGATAAACGTCCTCTGGATATAGTCACGGGGAATGATAAGTTGCGTGATGCTTTTGAGAATACGGTGTACCCCGAAGTTGGAGCAACGGATATAGGATATGCGTTAAATGAGGCATACAATTTGTTTGTTGATGACGAGAAGTTTAAGGATAACAAGAAGATTGTTATATTTTTAAGTGACGGAAAACCCGAAGTCAGCGGGAAAACTGACGAAGAGTTATATGAATCCATTGATGAGGCTGTGAATCAATTTGCGGCTGACGGTATCCCTGTTTATTCCATTGCTTTGAACGGTAGTGCTGAAATGGATATACCTAATATGAAAAGTATTTCCAAAACTACTGACGGATTGTTTTTTGAAGTGACACAAAACACTGATTTACCCAAATGCTTTATGAATATTTTTGTCAATCTTTCAAGCGGAAAGATAAGCGAATTTGCTAATGACGGTAAATCTCAATTGCTCATTAATGATAATACAGCCGAGGTTTTTGTTGTGGGAATACCTGCTTGCAAGTTTGAAACTGATATGGATTTTACCGTGACAGAGAACAAAAACTATGTTATTTACAAAAAATCTAACCCTGTTGCCGGGAATTATCAGTTAAAGAATATAACCGAAACAGCGGTGCCTTTGGATATAACAATCCTTACCGTTGAAAAGACAGCAGAAACCTGTACAGTAACCTTTGATACTGACGGAGGTACGGAAATTTCCCCTATGTATGTAGCAAAAGGCTCATTACTCCCCCACCCTACCCTATCCAAAACGGGTTTTAATCTCAAATACTGGGAATTTAGCGGTGAAAAATTTGATTTTAATACCCCTGTTACCTCTGATATTACTTTGAAGGCTGTTTGGGAAAAAAATGTTGCTGTTACCGATACTGAAAAGCAAGATGTTAAACCTGTTATTCCCGCAAAGGAAAAAGAAGCTAATCTTGTGGTTGTTGCAATATTTTCGTTTATTACACTTGCTGTTATAATTTTCGGAATATTTATCTATCCTAAAGTTTTTGTGGATAAAATTTTCGGAATTCATCCCCTTTTAAGCAGCTTGACTGCTTTGGCTGTTAATGTTTTCATATGCGTTACGGTTTGGATATGGTTTAAAGAGATATTTGAAATAAAATTTGACAAACTTACACCTGAAAAGCAATTTTACGGAAAGTCCTTTAATGAAGTTTATGAGAAATATTTCTTTATTACCGGGGTATTAGCGGCATTTCTCTATAATCTTGTTTTCGGTTATTTGCTCCCTGCTTTGACCTCTAATCTCTTGAAAGTCAAGAAAATGCAATGCAGAGTGTTTACGCTTATTTCACTTGTGGGTATTGTGTTCCCTCTCTATTTCTGGTATGTATGTGCATTTTCTTTCGGAACATTTTTGTTGTTTTTAATACTCTATATTTTTACTTTTGTCGTTAATTTCGTTCTTTGTTCAATATGTATTCGCTTTACCTATGGCAAATATTTCAGGTTTATTGCCTGATTGTAAATCTTGTTGGTATTGAAATAAATTCAATGACTATACAAATACATTAGGAGTGTTTTAATGAACACCGTTTTGAGTACAGCTCTGTTATATATTTTAATAGCCGTAATTATTACTTCTTTTTTGCGTGCTTTGTTTACTTACGGTTATGCTGTATGGAAGAATTCCATAAAAAATGCGGCAAGTTATTTGTGGCACGAAGCCCACCCCGAGGAAGAACTCTATCGTAATTACTTTTTCGGACCTTGGCGACACCAGATTAAGTTGATTTATATAGATTGCCGTGAGATTATCACTTTAGAGCCTAATTTCACGGGGACATCTTGGCTACAGGAAAAAATATCGGAGGTTAATATATCTAAAATTCCTGTAATAGTCCGCTTTTTTATTATAGTACCTATGTTTTGGGTATGGTTTTTCATTTATGTTTATCATTATTTCGAACGTTTTTTCAGCGTTATTTTTACTGCTTTAATCCTTTCGGTTTGTACTCTTGCCCATACAATGGTTGCTATACCTGTTTCATTTTTCGGCAAGCTTTTTGTTAATGTCCAAAAGGCTAAAGAAGTTGAATTGCGGGTTCGTAATAATCGTGCTATACGTTGTACACACTGTCTTGAAGAGAGTACGGACTGTTATTTTCGTTGTCCCCAATGTCAGAGGGTACATAAAAATTTACACCCAAGTCGTCACGGTATTTGGAATACTCGATGTGATTGCGGCTATAAGCTCCCTCTCACCCACAAGGGCAGACAGTTAAATCTTTCTGTTCACGAGGTTTGTCCTCTTTGCGGTAATGACTTACTTTTTGCAATGTCTAAAAATTTCGGTATACAGCTTATCGGTGGCTCTTCTGCAGGTAAGACGACTTTTCTTGCGGCTTTTTTGCACGAATATATCAGTAAGCTTGAGGCTTTTCCGTATAATTCCTTGAGATATTATACTGTTCCGGGTGAAAAATTTGATGAATTGGAATTTTGTTTTAAGACGGGAACAAGTAATGCAACCTCTGAACGTTCCGCGCTTACTTATACTATATCTCATGAATTGCCCGATAGTGATACTATGCTTAATTTTTCTATTTACGACATTGCCGGAGAAGTATTTGCCAATAGCTCTTATGACCGTACACAGAATCAATATACTTATTGCGAGGGATTAGTTGTGCTTGTTGACCCTCTTACTTCTCTTGATTTCAGACAGCGTATAGGTTTTGAAGAGAATGAATTACAGGGATTTTCTCAAAGCTCACCTTATATTATTTTGTCGTCTTTCTTGGAAACATATAAAAATTTAAACAGATTCAGAAAAAACCTTGTAAATGTACCTCTTTCTGTTATAATAACTAAATCCGATATTTCTGCTATTAATGAAAAAATCGGATTAGACAGAATTCAACAGCTTTATTCCGAACAGGAATATGCTTATGGATTTAAATTTGAAAACGCAAGGGATACTATATGTAAAGAATTCCTTTTTGATATAGATTTTTCCGATTTTCTGCAGTTAATTGACGCTAACTTTAAGAATGTTCACTATTTTCCTGCTACCGCAATAGGTCATACTCTTGACGGTACTGAATATCGTCCTCAAGGTATATTAGAGGGTGTTGAGTGGTTGTTGTCGGCAGACTTGAAAAATATGATTGAGAAAGCAAGGAAATTTAAATCTTCCGACACTTCACCGGAGAAAACCAAAAAGGTTGAATATGTTAAACCTGTTATAAAACCTGAAAATGTTTTCAAACCTATTGAAAAGAAAGAATTGGTTATTTCTCAAGCAGATATTGAGAAAGAACTCAAAGATGAAGAGATTTTTAAAACTCCTGTTGTTAAAAAAACACAGCGTCAAGAAATAGATATAGACGAATTTTTTGCTATTAAAAAACCGAAAGCACCTGTTGAGGAGAAAGTTGTTTCGGAGGAGAAAAAACCGAAAATTAAAGATAATGTTATTTTCTTTGACGAACCTTTAGAAGAATATAAGGAAGAAGAAAAGCAAACAGAGAAATATATTGCTCCTGCAACTTATGCCCCAAAACCGATTATTGCAGATAATGAGATATTCTTTGACGAACCTTTGGAAGAATACAAAAAAGAAGAAAAGCAAACAGAGAAATATATTGCTCCCGCAACTTATGCTCCCAAACCGATTATTGCAGATAATGAGATATTCTTTGACGAACCTTTGGAAGAATATAAGCAAGAAGAAAAGCAACCGGAGAAATATGTTGCTCCTGTTACCAATGCAAAGAAATTTGATGCGTCAAGTAATGAAGTCTTTCTTGACGAGGAGTTAGAGGAATATATTCCCCCTAAAAAGGAGGAAGTCCCCTACTCTACCCCATTTGCTGACGGTGGATATGCAGAGTTACCTCCTCAAATAATTCAGCAGAGTGGATTTTTTGAGATAACCGAAGAAAAAGAGATTATTACTGTTCAGACCAAGTCAAATAGCTTAAGTAAAGAAAGCGGATTTTTCGAGAAACCGCCTGAAGTTACTTTTGTTGAAATACCTAAGAGCAATGTTGTTGAGGATACTGAAGAAGACGAAGACGGTTTGGACGAATTAGTTGCTAAATATGCTCAATTCTATGAAGATAATCCTGTTGAGAGTGCCGAAGTCCCTGCTCCCATAAAAATCCCCTCGTCTATTAAAAAAAGTAATAGCTTGGATTTAGACGATTTTATTTCACAGCTTAATAACAAATAAGATTTGCCGCAAAAAGGCAGAAAGGGAAAATCAATGACCAAAGCGTTTGTTTGTCCGTATTGTTTTAATGAAATCAAATCAGGAGAACTGGAGTTTGTATGTTCTGAATGTGATGCGGCTATAAAGGAAAAAGATTTATCCGTAACAGAAAGAAATTCAAAGTCGAAGATAAGATGCCGCAATGAGGAATGTTCCTGTCAGAATGTAACAAAACGCCGTTGCCCTTATGACAGTTGTAATCATACTATTGCCGATGCACTTATTCATACAAAAACAACATCTTTCTCATTGTTGGGTTCAACAGGTGCAGGTAAAACCAACTGTATAACAGTTATGCTTACGGAATTAAGCAAACGTAACAGAAATCTTAATCTTGCGTTAACACCTATAACGGCTGAATGTCGTCAAAAATTTGAGTTAAATAAAGCACAGGTATATGAAAACAGAGTTAAGCTTGACCAAACAGCAACAGGAACGGAACAGGTTGATATATTCTCTGTTAAAAATCTTAAGAGTAATGATATTTTGACATTTAATATC
>JAISIJ010000507.1 GCA_031262245.1 Oscillospiraceae bacterium
TATTCACTCTTGAAGAAAAGAATTATAGGTTGTGTTCAACAGAATATTTTGGTTATAATAATAATTACTATGCAGGAAACACAGATGTAGACGGAAATTATTATTTGTCTGAACAAGACGGAGAAATAGAATTGTTGTTTTTAACTCAACTTGATATATTTTATTTAAAATCATATAATTACTCCAATAATAATTTAACTCTACAATGTGAAATTTGGCGTTCGGGTAGCGAAAATACATATACTGACTGGTATGTGTTTTTTGACAAAAATAATAAATTAAAATTGGTTAAAATGAATCCGTCTAAAAAGAGGTCGGAAAATGCTGTTAGAAGTATCGATATGTATTTCACTCGTTTTGATTTTTATTCCGAGCCGGAAAAAATTGTTGACCCGACTTTGACGGAGAAATAAAAAAAGCCGAGTATTCAGCTCGGCGATACATATAAAAATACAACGGAGGGTATATGAAAAAAACAATAATATTAATCATTACAATAGTAACCTTTATTTGCACCGGTTGTAAATCAGAAATTAAAGGAAAACTTGATGTTGAAATAAACACAAATAAGAATCAAAATATTTCAGAAGATTTTTCTTTGACCGAAGAAGAGTTTGATTCAAATATTATTTATAAAGCATTAAAAGACAAGGAGAAATACTCTGTAAAAGAAGTTTCCGGTAATGAATTGTTTCAAACTACCGAAGGTTCTGTTATATACGGTTATTATTCGGAAGACGAACTGAAATTTTTAGAAATTATGTATTTTGGTGAAACGAGAAAAAGTATAGTTTCTTATTACTTTTTTGATGATGTTACACAAATTGTAAAAAAAGAATTTAAATATTCAGTTCCGATTTATTTAGAAGACGAATATTCGGAAGATTTTGCAGAATATCAAACAGCTATCCGTAAATTATTTTTATACGGCGATAAATTATATTATTTTATTGACAATGACTTGCCTGTATATATTTCAAATGATGAGGGTTTATATAAGGAAAATATGCAAATTGCCCTAAACGCTTTAAATAAATAAAAAGCCCTAACGGCTTTTTATTTTGCGTTGGGCTTTTTATTTTCATTTTAATTTTAAAGTGAATTTACAGCGAGTTGTGATGTTAATTGTTGCAAAATAATCACAATCGGAGCTGTTATATACGAGTATTAGCCTCGTAAATTTCGTCGGATGCCTCGGAGTAGTAGTCTTTACCCTCGTCGAGGTCGGCGATAAAATCGTCGTCGGAAACACTGGGGAGTCGGGCACCGCAGACACCGCAGAACTGGAATTTACCGCTGACTTCGGCGTCGCATTTAGGGCAAAGACGATAGCCACGCAGGTTATTAAGTTCATACATCATACGTCTGATACGGCGGCGGCGGCTGTCGATATCTTCGCAAAGTTGGCGGAAGATTGCCGGGTCGTCGTTGGGGTTTTTATAATATTTCTTACCTATATCGGCAAAGACCTCGACAATTCGTTCGTCTTCATAGGCAATTTTTCTTTTGAGATTGGCTATTTCAGCGTTGTTTTTTAAATAACCGCCAACGCCGCCGGTACCGTTTACTGCCATTTCTACACTCCTCCAAATAAATACAATTCAGCGAAATTGTTTACTATATTAATATTTATTAAATTAAAATTTTATTATTAATTTAGCGTTTGTTAAATTAATTTTTCATTAAATTTTATATAATCAAAGTTTATTAATTCAATTGTTTATCAATATAATATTTGATGTTGTCGCAAGTAAAACTTGCGACACTCAATATCAAGCTGAACAAACGTCCTGAATGAACGCTGTTAAAAATCTAAGATAACAGGGTGTTTCGCAAAAAACACTCGCAATGTTTTTTTTTTATAAATCGAAAGAATATTCTTCCTTTGCCTCTTCGTTGATTACATAGTAAACACGCATATGGCTCGGAACAACGTAAACATTGACGGAGTTGATGTCGCTTTCTTTGTTACCGAGGGCAACCCAAGCTTCTTTAACTCTTTTGAAAATGTCTTTGTATTCAAAATCTGTGTCGTTGTGTTGGATATAGAGATTCTGAACAACGCCTTTTTTAGCATCGGTTTTCTTTTCTTCTTTTGCGGGAGCGGTGGTTTTCTTAGCAGCTGTTTCTTTCTTAGCGGCAGTTTCTTTTGCCGGAGTTGTTTTAACAGCGGCTTTCTTTTCGTCTTTTTTAATCATAGTTTTTACCTCTTTTTCAGTTTGGGTTTTTTCGTTTTTAACGGTTGCCTTTTCCTCTTTAACTACTGCGGCTTTTTCCGGTTTAGCAGTTGCCTTTTCGTCTTTAACGACTGCGGTTTTTTCCGTTTTAGCAGCCGCTTTTTCGTCTTTAACTACTGCGGGTTTTTCCGTTTTAACAGCCGCTTTTTCGTCCTTAACGACAGCAATTTCGATATCCGCTTTGCCGACTATCTCTTTACTCGGCTGACTCTCAACAGCTTTCTTATTCTCTCCCAACGGAGATATTTTTGCAAGCTCAGCCTGCTTCGCCGCATCAAACAAATTAGCTGCAAACTTAGGCACCGCCTGCGTATTTCCCGTATTCTTCTTATTATTCTTTTTCGATGACATATCTATACCTCCAGATAATTTCTCTCATTATACCACTAATCAAAAAACAATGCAACACTTTTTTTTTATTTATTCCGAAAAGTTTTTCATACTTG
>JAISIJ010000508.1 GCA_031262245.1 Oscillospiraceae bacterium
ACGCTATCCGAGATTATCTCTTGAAACTTCTGCGTAAAGAAGCATTTGACCAAAGCGGTTTGATTTACGGTATGGGGCACGCTGTTTACTCTCTCTCCGACCCTCGTGCAGACGTTTTCCGTGAATTTGTTAAGGATTTAAGTTTGGAAAAAGGCAGAAAAAAAGAGTTTGAACTATATTCTGCCGTTGAACGTTTAGCTCCCGAAGTAATCGGCAAAGAACGTCACGTTTACAAAGGTGTTGCGGCAAATGTTGACTTCTACAGCGGTTTTGTTTATTCAATGCTTGATTTACCCAAAGAATTATATACCCCTATTTTTGCTATTGCAAGAATAGCCGGTTGGACTGCTCACAGAGTTGAAGAATTAATCAATAACTCAAAGATTATCCGTCCGGCTTATAAAGCCGTTGCCGAGAGAAAAGATTATATTCCTTTGGGAGAAAGATAAACAGAAGAAGATAATAAAAAAGTATGTTAAAAAAAATAATATCTTTAAATATCTCTTTAATATTTCTTATACTCTGCATTATTCCGATTAATGCAGAGTTTAAGCCTGTTTTAGACTTAAAATCCACAGCGGCGATACTGGTTGACTTGGATACAGGTAACAGATTATTCTCAAAAAATCCTAATCAAAAAATTCAACCTGCACAATTAGTTAATATTATGGTTGCGATAGTTGTTTTGGAGCAATGTAGTGATATTGCCAATACAAGTATTACCGCTAATGATTCCGCTTGGACGGAATTATTAAATTGGGGCGAAAAAGATAAAACTTACGGTTTAATAAAAGGCGGTCAAACGCTGACAGTAAAGGACTATCTCTATGCTTTAATGCTTTCTTCATCTATTGAATCCGCTTGTGTTTTGGGGAATTATTTCGGAGAGGGTATGCCCAACTTTATCGTAAAAATGAATGATAAAGCTAAAGCTTTGGGCTGTGAAAACACATATTTCACTAATGCCCACGGTCTTTTTGACCCTGCCGCCTATACCACAGCCGCCGATATGGCGTTAATCACACAATATGCCCTTAAAAACAACAGATTTACTGAAATTGCCTGTACTCTTGAATACGAAGTCCCAGAATACAGTTTATATTGGAAACATACTAATGTTATGCTCTTCCCCGAAAACAGCAAGTATTACTTTGCCGGCACTAAGGGCATTAAAACGGGAAATCTCGCTGATGTGGGACGTAACTTGAGTGTTATGGCAGATATGCAAGCGGGGGGACGTTCTTACCGATATTTAGTTATTGTTCTTGCCGCACCTTATGAAACAGCCGCCAGCGGCACGGTTTATAATCATATCAAAGACACCGTAACAATCTTGAATTGGGCGACAAAACACCTCTCCGTCACTAACGTTATCAATATTGACGAACACCTTGCGGAACTGCAAGTTCTCTATGCCGATACCAAAGAAGATTTTATAGAATTAGTCCCTGCAAACAGCTATTCTATGCTTTGGAATGACGAAACCGATGTCAATGCTATTGAAAAAAAGATTACAATCAATGACAAAAAACTTGTCGCACCTGTGGAAAAAGGTACAATTTACGGTAAAGTCGATTTAATTCTCTCGGGTGAAACTATTGCAACAATCGACCTTGTGGCAAATAAATCCGTTGAACGCTCCGCTTATGAATTTAATAAAAAAGCCGCTTTGGAATTTTATAAATCATCATATTGGAAAAAAGGTGTTAAGATATTTATTGTCTTTTTTATAATATATATTTTACTTTATTTTGCCGCTTTGGGTTATGCTCACAGCGAACCCAACAAAGCAAAACAATGGAAAAAATCACAGAGGCGTAAACACAAATGAAATATACTGTTATAATAGGGTGCGGCAGATTAGGTGCAAATCTCGCCGGAACTCTTTCTTCAAACGGCGAAAGCGTTACAATTATTGATAAAACCGATTTTGTTTTCAAAAAACTTCCTCCAACCTACTCGGGAATGGTGAAAGTCGGTGACGGAACTGATATTTCAGTTTTGAAAGATGTTGATGTCGGGAACGCTAATGCAGTTATTGTTGTTACAAATAATGACAACATTAATATATTTATTGCACAACTTGCAAAAGAATATTTTAAAATTTCTCAAGTTATTGCAAGACTTTATGACCCTGACAAAGAATTGGTCTATAAAGAGTTCGGGATTGATACTATTTCCCCTGCTCTTTTGTCGGTTAAAGAAATTTCTCAAATCCTCGGGAGGACACAATGTTAGATATTTATTTAATCGGCGGATATAACAAAACCAGAACTTTGGCAAAATCTCTTCTGAAAAAAGGGCATAAGGTTACGGCAATTAATTCCAACGAGGAGTATTGCAGAGAATTAGCAGAAACAGACAGTCGCCTTTGTGTTTATAAAGGTGACGGTTCAAAACCCTTTATCTTGGAGGAATCCAGTATCTATAATGCAGATATTGCGGTTGCTTTGACTGATAAAGACGCTGATAATCTTGTTATTTGCGAGCTTTGCAAGAAAAAATTCAAGGTAAAGAAAACAGTTTCCCTTGTTTCAGACCCTCGCAAAATTGAATTTTTTTACAGAATGGGCATTGACAGCGTTGTTTGTGCCGTTACAAGTGTCAGCGGTATTATCGAACAGCTCTTGCTTGTGAATGAAATGTCTACTTTTTTACCTGTCGGCGAGGGGCGTGTTGAGATTACTCAAGTTGCAATTCCCTCTAATTCAAAAGTTGTGGGCAAAACGCTAATGGAAATTAAATTGCCGAAAGAAGTCGTTGTGGGCTGTATAATGCGTGGTGATAAAATTGTTATTCCCCGCGGAGACACGCATATTCTTACGGCTGATGTTCTGTTATTGATTTCCGCTGTCAGTCACCACGCAAAAGCAACTAAGATTTTAACTGATGTATAATATTTACTTGAATATAAAAAATAAATCACCTCATAATATTCTTGAGGTGATTTTTATGTCTAAAAAAACTAAGCAAAAGAGAAATATCTACAGTAATGTTATGGATAAACCTATGGAGATTGTAAACGGTCAGAAATCTAATCTTGACCCCGACGGTTCTTATACAGGTATTCCCACGGACGGTTCAACTTTTCCTACACAAGATGTAGATGATTTATAATATTTTCTACAAAAATACAACAAAACAGCCCCTTGTTCAAGGGGGCTGTTGTTTTACATATAGGTATTTATTATAATATTTTTTATTTTTTTGTCAATATATCTTATAGCCACATCAGACATATTGAGAGGTCAAGTACTCTGTTTCGGTTCTATATTACTTTGCCATTATGGTAACATATCACACAATCCTTGCATACAATAACCTTTTTTGCTAACCTTATAGCCATATCAGGTTGCAAAAATTACTAAAACCGGAAATTTACTTAAAAGGATTTAATTGTACCTAATAAATAGCTAACTATTGCAGACAAGTCTTCTGTGTTTGTAGAACCGTCTTGTGTGCAATCTGCATTTGCAAGAGCTTTAGCACTGAGTTGGATTTTGTTGTTGAGATATTTACCAAATAAAACTACATCATCCATTTTTGCAACATCACCGTCAAGGTTAACGTCACCGAGAGTAGCCTCACCTTCACCCTCGCCGCCTTTTGGAGGTTCTGTGCCGTCGCCTGCGTCAGCTGCATTATCGTTGAGATACTTGGTAATCCAAAC
Organism: Oscillospiraceae bacterium; assembly: GCA_031262245.1. GTDB lineage: Bacteria > Bacillota > Clostridia > Oscillospirales > Ruminococcaceae > BNZF01. The sequence continues at coordinate 3,671 of JAISIJ010000508.1, forward strand.
CAAAGGAGAATTCCAGTTGATTGTGATTTCGTTTGTTGACCAAGACTCAGCAGAGTCGATATAGCAGAATTGTGAAGGAGTACCTGTCGGGTCAAAGCCTGCACCCTTGATATAGGGGTCTTGCATACCGAGGTTAGGACCGCCGGAGAGAACGCCCGCAGGAGCATAAGGATAGTTAGAGTCATTCTCGTGTGACCAGTATCTGTGGTGAGGATAAACAAGGTGATATTCACCGTAACCTGATACAAATGAGAAGTCCATAGCGTTACGTCCGAGGAGATAGTCCATAGAAGTAATAACGCCGTTCATATATTTTACGTCATTGCTGATTTGATAAGCATAAGCCATAACGATAGAGTTGTTAATTACGAAAGAGTTTGAACCCCATTCATAACCGTCAAATACTTGACCGGGAGCGTTGATATCGTCAGTAAATGCCGCACCGTTATAAGGAATACCATAACCTTGACCGTGTTCTGAAACATCGCCTGTTCTTGAAGCTGTCGGGTCAAATGTTTGTTCTAAGATAAAGGTATCAGCTGTTTCTTTGATAGATTCTTCGATTATTGCAAGAGCAGCGTCTTGTTTGCCTGCTTGAGTACCGCCCTCTGAAAGTGCGAGATAAAGGGTAAGAGTACCAAGACCTGCGGTACAACCCCAGTTAAATGAGGTGAATGAACCTTTGTTTTCACCGCCGCCGAGGTCGGTTGTGAGTTTGAATTTCTCTTGACCTGCAACGTTAACTTCTGTTGTTGAACCGTCAGCTTCACTTGTAACTGTGATAACTTTTGCAGGAATTTCAAATTCGTTAATATCAGCCCAATATTTGCTGTCGCCTGTTGTTGCATAAAGCTCACAAGCCGCCCAGTAGAAGTCGTCACGAACTTCAGAGTCACCATACGCACCGCCGCCGATAGCTTGGTCGAGAGGAGCATAGATATACTTATCTTGGAATTTAACTGTTTTAGCAGCTTCATAAGATTTCTCAGCAGCCGCAAGAAGAGTATCAGCATAAGCACCG
>JAISIJ010000112.1 GCA_031262245.1 Oscillospiraceae bacterium
CAGGATACCAAGCACAATACCCTTTGATGATATTTAGATTTAACTGAAAATCACTTCTGGATTTTGAAGGGCCTACTGTAACAGGTGCATTGTATGGATGAGCTCCGTTCATAAGCAAACTAAATATTATTGTTGCCAATGAAAATAGATCTGTTTCTTGAGTGAAAGTTTTTTTAATACTTGGGTCTTTGAAAGAAATTTCGTTTAATTCAGGTGCAGTGTTATCAGGAAAACTTTTTAAACATCTAAAAACATAACCGTTGTTTGCTTTAATGTGGTACGCATCTGTATCAATAAAATATATTTTTTTATTATTCGAATCAATTAAGAAGTTTTCCGGGTTAAAATCACCTATAACAATGTTTTCACTTTTATGAATAAGTGAAACAGCAAGTGCAAATGTTTTTGCAACCTCTATAAATAGAGACCAAGGCAAACCACCCCTCTGATTTTCACTATAAAAATTGGTGAAAGTACGACACCCGGATTTTTTTGACATAACATATCCGACAAATTTACCATTGTCATAGAGAATATCTAAGGGAGGGACGAATATTCCATAAGGGTCATTTGGGAAAGACGATAATAGTAATTTGAGTTTTTCTTCTTTTTCTCTGGTTATTTCCTCAGGTTTATAAATTTTTGCTACATAGTTTGCGGCATTCAAGATGTCACAAATTTTTCCCTCGCCACCACTTCCAATTTCGATATCGGAAACATTATATTTTTTTCCTTTTATTGAAGAATATACAGGCATAAATTCATCCTCTTTTAAAGCATAATATCATTATCTATATCACGTCAATATATGGCAAATCAGTCGTTTCTATATCAGTTTGTTCATTTGCCAAAACATCACTTTCAACTTTATTTGCAGTGATATCATCATTTATTCCATAGGCTTTTCTACTACATTCAGAATTGATTTTAACCCAATCAGGTTCGGCATAATAGTCATCTTCTTTTTGATATGGCTCTACATCAGTATTTATAATGCAAACCAACGTTTTATCATCATCAACTTCTGAAAACTTAGATTGTTCAAGCTTTTTGGGTAAATCTTCTTGAAGATTATTAAATCCTTTACTTGTTCGTATTTTAATTAAAGTGTTATCTATGAATGCTCTTGCCATACTAATCCATATTGGTGGGATATCTTTATTTTGAAATACAGGAGGACAAAAAACATCATAAACACCATCTGTTGCCATAAAAAAAGCTACAATCGGTTCATTGAATACACCAAATTGCCATTCGGAAGGGTGATTATATAATGTTTTAGTTTCATTCCAATTATCACCTTTTTGCGGTTTGGTTATTTGATAATAATCACCAAATGAACCAAGTGCTACTATTCCGCCGTCACCTATATGCCCATATACTAAATCCGAACCATTATAAATAGCCGCTGTAAGCGTTGATTGATAATCATATTTATCAGTTCCGGCAATTCTTACTATCTCCGAAAATAAGTGAAAGCATTCATTAGACAAGCTAACACAGTGTCAGCAAACCAAAAACGAGGACACCAAGAATCAACAAAATCGATAACAGAATTAACAGCAATTTCTGCTGCTTCTTTTGCCTTAGAGTACGAGCCAAGCCCATCAGCAATTACGGATACAGTCCAACCATTTTCTAATATACGGCATTTATGTGAGTCTTGACAAGGGATATTATTTGTTATATGTGACTTTCCTTGTAATGATACAGCATAGTAACCTATCATATTAACTACCTCATAATTGTTAGTCAAAAAAACGCGTATGAATCTTTACTTCTTCGGACATAGGTATTTCTTTCCCATTTGAACTAACTCCTATAGAAGAAATACTATTAGATAAAAAATTAAAATAATCGGCAAAATCAATACCCTCTAAATGAAGACAGTTACCAATGCCAAACATCTCAACCACTTTACTTGTATCAAAGTCGTTAACCATATGACATATCGCCACAACTTTCTTCTCGTCAACGTAGCTTTGGATTTTCTCTTTTGCTTTTAAGAAATTCTCCATATCGGTAAGCATACCAGCGGTTATACAAAATAACCACGGGCGATGATAGCCACAGCCTACTTGTTCCGGGGCAGAATAAAATTGAATTCGTTGTTCAATTAAATCAAGAGAATAAATTATTGCTTCACATAGCGGAGTTTCACCGCTTGCAGTTAGTATTGGTGGATTAAAACGACCTATCGGTAAAAAGTTTTGTTTTAATTCTACACCATTTCCGCCGAAAGTAACCAATGCTATATCAACTACCGAACGTTTATTTACATCAAACCTATTTTCATACATTTCCTTAAAATTTTGAAGAGTTTTATTCAAAATATCAATTTTTCCATCATCGTTCATAGAATCTGATATGTCTAATAATAAAACACAAGCTAAATGTGGCGATGTCCAAGCTTCAAAATCATTTATATCAAAGACTTGTTGCATTAGTTACTCCTCTCCTTTGTAATATCAGGCTTAATCACCAATAAAGAGTGTATGGATTGTTTCCGTGATATTAACTCTAACTTTCCCATTTGTTATAGAAGAAATACTATTAGATAAAAAATTAAAATAGTCGATAAAATCAAGATTTTCTAAGCGAAGACAATTTTCAATACCGAACAACTCAACCATCTTACTTGTATCAAAGTCATCAACTGCAGTACACAATGCCATAATCTTTTTCTTAGCAATATAGCTCTGAAGTTTTTCTTTGGCTTTTGAAAAATTCTCTACATCGATAGGTATTCTATCTGTTATGCAAAACAGCCAAGGTCGGAAATGACCACAACCTATCATATCATAAATTTTCTTTTGTTGTTGAATTAAATTAATAAAATAAATTATTGCTTCACATAACGGTGCTTCACCGCTTGCAGTTAGTATTGGTGGGCTGAAACTACCTGCAGGTAAGAAGTTTTGTTTTAATTCTACACTGTTTCCGCCGAAAGTAACTAAAGCTATATCAATTCTCGAAAGTTTATTTGTATCAAACTTGCTTGAATACAGTTGTTCTTTAAAACTTTGAAGTCCTTTATTCAAAGCATTAATTTTTCCATCACCGTTCATCGAATCTGAAGTGTCCAATAATAGAACACAAAAAAAATGTGGCGATGTCCAATCTTCAAAATCATTTATACCTTCAAAATTGTTCATATCTCCAAAATCATTTGTATCAAAGAATTGTGGCATTAAATAGTCACCCCTTTGCAATATCAGACCTAATCGTCGCCCATAAAACGTGTACGTAATGTTTCTGTAATATTTGCTCCATTTTTTCCGTCTTTCGCACTATCTCCTATAGAAGAAATACTATTGGATAAGAATTTAAAATAATCGGCAAAATCCAGACCTTCTAAGCGAAGACAGTTATCAATACCAAACATTTCAACCATTTTACTTGTATCAAAGTCGTCAACTGCAGTACATAGAGCCATAACTTTTTTCTTCGCAATATAGCTCTGAAGTTCTTCTTTAGCTTTTGAAAAAAGCTCTATATCGGTTGGCATACCATCTGTTATACAAAACAACCAAGGGCGTTGATGACCACAACCTACTTCATTTGGATCATCATAAGTTTTCTTCCGTTTTTCAATTAAGGCAAGAGAATAAATTATAGCTTCACATAGCGGAGTATGACCATTTGCAGTTAATGTAGGCGGGCTAAAACGACCTGCGGGCAAAAAATACTGTTCTACTTGTACACCATCTCCGCCGAAAGTAACTAAAGCTATATCAATTATTGAAAGTTTATTTTTATCAAACTTACTTGAATATAGTTGTTCCTTAAAACTTTGAAGACCTTTGTTTAAAGCTTCGATTTTCCCATTATCGTTCATAGAACCTGATGTGTCCAATAATAAAATACAGGCTACATGAGGTGATGTCCAATTGATATCTGTAGTATCATATTTGAATGATTGTTCTGGTAACTGACGACGAATATCGCCATCAAAAAAATTTCCTGACATAATATTTTCCCCCTATACTTCTAAAAAGAATATTCGATTTTGGTCTTTTGAGTAAATACAAGCTTGTTTATCTGCAAGAGAAGTTAATAAATCCGCCGAGACACAAGGAGCTTGAACAGGATCTGAAATGGTAGTGTTTAATGTTGCACCAATATTAATTCCATTATTGAATCCTGCATAAAGTGCCGCAGTCAGACCCACAGCGTCACCCTTACCAACTGTACTTGAAACCGTTATAGGACGTTTTTGGTATTTCGGTAAGACATTTGATAATATTTCAGAAGCATTTGTTGCGTGTTTGAATATAATAGTTTCGTTCGCTTTGTCAATAAAACGCTTTAGATAAATTTCTGTATCCCCACAATTCGGAATGGTTGTGATGTCTTCATATGATAATATAAAATTACATCTTCTGTCATTTATTAAATTATCAAATATTTTTCTTTCTTGCGGAATAATAACATCGTCAAAAACAATAAGATATTCAAGATTTGACGGAACATTTTGTTTCAAATCTCTTAGAATAAAACTTAAAATTGATTCATAATTATCAATCCCCAAATTTATACTGATTATTTTTCCTTGCGACATCAAATCAATTAACGAACTTTCTTTAACGCTATTATTTACATCTAAGTTTGTTATAAGTTTCGACTGTGTAGCTATATCTTGTAGGTAACTGCAAACTTTTGATAACGAATTAATATCAGTATGATCTAATTGGTTTCTTAATTCGTCGGCCACTTCAACCGTAATTTTATGTTTATTTTTACAAGAATTTATTTTATTTCCTATTTTATTATAATCTAACATTAATAAATCAATAAAATCAATACCCGAAGAACAAGAATACAAACAATTCATTACGAAATTTACAGCATATTCAATAGTTGTATTATTTTCATATGCAGTAGGCATAGATGACATAATCCATTTTGTTAAAGCATTAACAGTTATGTTTTTCTGTGTAGGTGTTTTAATTTTTTGTGGAAATGGATTGTATGAACAATTAGCAGGCGATAAAATTTTCAATTGTGGCCATATTTTCATTATTTCCAAAAATTCAGATTTATTAGAATGAATATATACAACGGGTATATTTTTAGTAGCTACTTCACTTACAGCATCACGGAGTATATGCTGTCTTTGCTTATATTTTCCGCCGGAAATAATTAAATTATCAAATTTACCTTTTTTGTTAGAAAAATATTGTTCAATTTCGGAGATAACATCTTTGTTATCAGAATTCGGAATCAAGACTTCTCTCGGTAATAATTTACTTCCTTTGTTAGAATAAAGAAGAGTCGGGAAATTTGTATCCGAAGAATTTGTTAGTTGTAGTTGCTGCTCATTAGACAATCTGAAAAAAGATGGACTACACACTATGACACGTCTTTCCATAGCGTTTAGTTTGGAATAAAATAAAAACTTTTGTATCTCTGCCTCAATTTTTTGTCGATATAAATCGGATAGTTCTCTTGTTTGTTTTTCATATAAATTAATGGCTTCTTTTTCAGCAGCACGCTGTTTTGCATCCATTATTGCTAACATAATCAAAGCGGCTATCATATTTTTCTCCTAAAAATTAGGAAAGTTAAACATAAAAGGGTCAACATCAGGATTTATAACGAGTGCCTGTCCTTTATTTAACCTTGTCAGTTCCCAATCCTCAACACAAAATCCCTCTCTGGGGAAAGACATACTTTTTTCATATCCTGTACTATATTTTGTCATCGTGAAATTTTTCCCGGAACGCTCGGAAACATAAGCCCTTGTATGATAATCATTTGGACGGAAAGAAACCATAGTTGAAAATCCCGATAAAATATTTCTTGCACGAGGTTCTTCATATACAGAGTACAATTGTTCAACACTTTGTAATCCGACAATCATTCTCAAGCCTTTTTCACGTCCGAAGTTCACGGCATTGTCCATAAATTGTAAATATGGCAAAAGACGGAATTCATCTATAATAAAGTATACATTTCCCTGTTTAGTTTTTCGGGATAAAACTTCTTTTATTGCAAGGTCAAATAGTGTTCGGTATATAGGTACGAACATATCTGCGGTGCTGATATCATATTCAATAAACAAAGTCTGTGCACGCCGATTTGATACAAAATCTTTAATAGAAAAATCTCCTTTTCTCAGAAATTCCTCATTAAAAACTGTTTGTGTCACTTGATTCATCATTGCACGAATACTTTGCGACATAGCTTTTGCATTTTTTTCAAGGTATAAAGCCAGCCAACTTAATTCGGGAATTTCACGAAACTGTTTCTCTACCTCTTCTACTTTGAAGTTCATTAAGTAATTTTTTAAATCCACATTTGAAGGCTTATTTATTCCTACTTCGGATGGTGCATTTGTTTTTTTGGATATATAATCTTTCATTATAACAACAAGAATACCCATAAAAATATCTCGTGCCGCTATAGGAAAGAAAGGTTGATGCGTATCTTTGACAAGCATTTCTTGGAATAAACA
>JAISIJ010000120.1 GCA_031262245.1 Oscillospiraceae bacterium
AACTGAAGAAAAACTCAATAAACGAAATCCCTCACGCGTATATGAGTTGACAATTATGTCTGATTATGGTATAATTTGTATGGTGAATTAATACTTGATACGAGGATTTACTTAAGCTTTACCGCGCTTTGTCTGGAGATTTCTGTATTTTTAAGGCGTGAGGATGTTTTTTTATTTAGATAATAACACTACTCTGTAGAAAACAGTAAAAATAATCAACTTTAAGGAGAAAATAAATTATGTGTAATAAAGACAATAAAAATCCTGTTGAAAAAATCAATCAACGTTTATTCGATGAAATAGATTATTATCTTAGCTTAGACAAGCCCGGTGGGGCGTTTCTTATAACAGGCGACTGGGGTTCGGGTAAAACATATTTTGTAAACAAAGAGATAGTTACAGATCCATATTTGACACTGAAAAACGACTTTATTATGCTGTCGCTTTTCAGTATAGATTCAATTGAGGAATTGGAAGACAAAATTAAGAGCAAGATATTTGCTATTGAAAGCCCTAAGCGAGCAAAGGCTAACGAATGGATTGCCGAATCACCTATCGAAGTTAAGAGCGAAGTGGTTACGGTATTAAATCTTAAGTTAGATGTTAAAACAAACAGAAATTTTTATAATATTGAAATATCTGAAAAGGGTAAAAAGTCAAATAAGAAACGTGTTATTATATTTGACGATTTTGAACGTTCACCATTTTTTAAAAGTGAAAACAAAGAGGGTTTAGCAAGCTTATTTGGTTATATTAACGAATTAACAGAAAACAAAAATATTCATGTAATACTCATAGCTAACGAAAAAAGCATTGTAGGTGATGAGTTATACAAAAATTACAAAGATAAATTCATTTTTGATAGTTTTGAATTTAAAGCATATCCCGATAGAAAAAGCAGAGACAAAGTTTATGAAAATATTATAAAAGAATTTAAAACCGAATTTTACGATAGATTCAAAGAAGACATAACCGAATATCTACCCGAAATAGGCAGTCTCAACAGCAGCAATTCGCCGGATAAAACGCCAAGCGAAAACGGGTTTCGGTTTTTTAAGCGTACCATAGACCGCTGTTATAGGCTAATTAACTTTATTCTCTCCGAAAACGAAAAAGGCAAGTATAAAGAAATCGCGGAAACTCTTGAACACGACAAAAGCAACGATTCAAGCGATAAATACAAAGATAAGAAAATCAACAGCACATTGTATGATAGAATATTCATAACTTCCCAGAGTGATAATGATTATTTACACAGATACGTAATAAAGAAAGAAAAATGGGACGAAAATTCGATCGCCACCGCGCTTTATAAATTAAATGAGGAACTTATCAACAATGCAGAACATTTACGAACGTTACGTATCAACTTAATTTTAATCAATATTAATGATAACAAACTTAATGAGCATTACGGAATAATTCGCAAAGCCGTCGTAAACGGAGAATTAACGCTTAATGATACGGTTGAGCTTATTAGGCGACTTTCAGAATATTACGAATTACAACAAGGCGGATTCGAGGAATTTACTAACTTAACTTATATGCTTAATGATGGAAATTTCCACAATAATTTACAGAAAGTAGTTGCGAAGAAACTCAGTTCAAGTAATGGTCATATAGTTTTCATTAATGAAGCTCATTTGCTTGAACGTTTGAAAAGCAATTTACCGTTTTATTATGAACTTAATGAAGAAATTAAAGCAGGAGCTATAAACGCGGCAAACGATAACACTTCAAAACTTATTGCCCTGCTTAAGAAATCAATTGAAGATAATAATTACTGCTCGCTTTCGACATTGTTTGCAGAAGAAAAACATTATAATTTTAGAAATACCGAATTCACAAAGTTACTTTTCGATAATTTTATCCACTTGAATCCGTTGCAACAATTTGAAGAATCCCCTAATGCAATTAAGGATTATATTGGTAATTTTATAAATAAAGATGTTGAACTTGTATCCGAAACAATAGATAGCATTTTAAAGCCTTTAATTGATTTCAGCAAGAGAATTTCAGATTACGCCGAAGGACAAACCGGAAATAGCTTTACAAAATTACGGTTATATCAAACAGCGGATAAAATCACTAAAACTATAAATCATTATTCCGAGGTTTGTAAAAACACTTTGAATCCCGAATCAGACTTTTTAATTATATCATATCACAGTAGGTTGTTTCATTCAATCCGCCCTATATATGCAAATGAAGACATGTTAAGATTGCATTATTCCGATGTTAATAACGATCTCAAACTAATAGTTGGAATAATCGGAAAATATAAAGTTGCGTTCCATGATATATCACAAAGAGTTAATCAAAAAGATTCAATCGAATATGCTATTACGAAAACAAAGCCCAAATTCGTAATTTTGGTAGATTGCGACAGAGGTGATTACGACAACGCCCAAATGGGCGATGTAATAATTTCAGATAATGTCGTGAAAATATTCGAGAATGAAGATAAAGAAATTTTAACAAACGAATACTCTTTAGATGAACAACCGATAAAAGCAATAAAAGCAGTTTCTAATAATTGGACTGAAATTACCGGTCATAACTGTATATTCGGGACTGAGGTTAGCATAGCATTAGGCTCAAAAAAAATTGAAGAGATCCGTGTAATACTTGTAGAAAAACAAATACAAAATATGGCTCTTCCCGAAAGTGAGTGGATTTAACCTTTTTTCCAATTCTCACTTGACTCACTTTTCTTCTTATGTTATGATAGGATAATTTGCGAAACCGAGAGAGGAAAGACGAAGA
>JAISIJ010000216.1 GCA_031262245.1 Oscillospiraceae bacterium
GTAATACGCGTATTATATCTATATTGTATTTCTTCAATTGTCAGATTTGTACTTATTATTGTAGGTTTTTTGTTGTTAATTCGAGTATTAATTACCTCATAAAGAGTATTTTCGTTAAATTCTGTTTTGAATTCAGTCCCTAAATCGTCCAAAATGAGAAAATCTGTATCTAAAAGTTCTTTTAAAGTATCTCCATTATAACCATTTTTATTAAAATGTTCATTTTCAATTATTCTTATTTGTTCGGAAATACTGCCGAAAATCAAGCAATATCCTTTTTTAGCAACAACATTTGTAATTGCAAGAGATAAATGAGTTTTACCAAGTCCTGTAAATCCAACCATAAAAATACTTTTGCTGTTTTCAGAAAAATTATAAGCATAATTTTTACAATATTCAAAATTATTATTCATTATCTCATAGGCATCTTTCCCCATTGTAGATTTTTGACTTCTGTAAAAATTAAGATTAAAAGTTTCAAAGGTGGAATTTCCTGATTGTGGAACCAACTCTCTTAAAGTGATATCGGAGAGTAATTTTTCTAAACAAGAACATTTTTTTTCACCGATATATCCCATATCATTGCATTTTTTGCAAGTATAATTAATATCTAAAAAATCACTCGAATAACCATTTTCTAAAATCAAATTTATTAATTTTTGTTGTAAATTAATGTTTTTTGCCTTTAACTCATTGAATTGTTCTACACGCTCATCGCCTTTAAAATCCCGGAAAATACGCATTAAATTCATACTTGTCAAAGAAAGTTCTTTAGTAATATCAAGTGATTGGGGAATTTTACTATGAATTTCTTCATAACGATTGTTATTTTCATTTTTTGCTGCTAATCGTCGTCTTTTGAGGATTTCAATTGCCTCTTGTGTGACATTAATATTGTACATATTTTACCTTTTTTATTAAAACTTCTCTAAAATATCAGTTAAATCATACGAACATTCTTTACTTAAAGCCAATTGTTTTTGTCTGTTTTTGACTTGTACTAAAGATTTACTGTTATTAAATGTAAGAACATCATTAACATTTTTCAGTCCGTTTAATGACCATTTTTGTAAAATTGTATTTATATATTTAAAATTAACTTTTCCTATTTTTTCTATTGTAATTTCATAAGCCAGTTGCAAAATATCTTCGGAAAAGCCTGCCAATCTCCATTTTTCCGCATATTCCTGTTGAGTTTTTACAAGCGGCACGTTCAAATAGAAAACTCGTCTTACAATCGATGCATAAGAATAGTATTCTTTAAGTCTTGCAATCTCAATTTTTACCTCGTCAGGTGTTAAAATCCCCTTGCTATACCAATCATAGGCAACTTTTTCTATATATTTTATAGAAAGACCTTTTTCGGAACACCTATCAGAACAATAATCTATCAGCAACATCAAGCTATCGGGAGAAAAACCCAATTCTTCGTGCAACCAAATAAGAGAATTACATTGCATTGCATTCAAATTTTCTTGAAAATAATTCTCCGCAACATCAAAAACCGACCTTAAACCCTCGCTGTGTTCTATTTTCTCACTGATTTGTTCAGGGGACAATTTAGGCTTTTTTTGACTTTTAGAAAGATTTTCTTTATTTTCAGATACTGCAATTTCTTTTACAAAGTTTTCTTGAGGAGAATTTACATAATGTTGAATTTGACGGCGTTCATTTACTAAAACACCTAATTCTGTCCAAAACGCCAATGATTCCAAAACATTTTCTGTAGAAATAGCCAAGGTTTCAGCCAGTTCCTCAACAGTCATTTCGTCATTATTTCTTAACAAACAGAGCAAAACTTTCAGCGAAAATCCACTTGCAATTTTCAAATAATCATCAATAATCGCCGTGGGTACTGCAGTAACAGATTTATACAACTCATAATTCAGCATATCTACAAAACGACAACAAAGCCGTTATTGACGGCTGCTGTTCTCTCCATTAAATAAAATTTAAAATGCCTCTTGAATTTTTTCAATTACAGCTTTAGTGGAGGATATAAGTTTAGGAGTTTCCTGTTTGCAGTAATCATAGTCATTTTGTTTAGAATGAATCTCAATTTCCTGTGCAATATCACCTAAATCAAACAGACCGATATTACGCAGAGAAGATTTAAAAGAGTGAATTTCAATTGTAAAAGGCTCACCGTCAACAGCATTGTTAAGTTTATCCACGTTTTCCGAAAAAGAATTTACAAATAATTTCAAAACTTTTTCATAAAGCGGCTTAAGTCCACTTAAAGCTTTAAGTGATTTGTTATAATCAAGACCTTCTACAGCATCTAATTTTGAATAATCCATTAAAAAAACCTTTCTATCTTACTATTTTGTTCCGAACATCCTGTCACCCGCATCACCAAGTCCGGGGAGAATAAAATTATTCTCATTTAACCCTTCGTCCAAAGCTCCGCAATATATATCCACATCGGGGTGTGTATTTTCCAAATTGGCAATGCCTTGAGGTGCCGCTAAAATACAAAGAAATTTAATATTCTTAACACCGGAATCTTTAATATACTGGATAGCAACATTTGCAGAGGAAGCGGTTGCCAACATAGGGTCGAGTATTATCACCTCTCTGTCAGCTATATCTTCGGGTAATTTTGCATAATATTGCACGGTTCTCATAGGTGAAAAATTCTGTGAAGGACCTTCTAATTTGAGTTGAACGCAACCGTCATTATTTCGTTCTTCGCGATATAAACCTATATGACCGATTTTTGCAGATGGGATAAGTGAAGTAACACCGTCAACCATTCCCAAACCAGCTCTTAAAACCGCCACAACAGCTATTTTTTTACCTGAAACAATTTTTGATTTTGCCAAGGCAAGCGGTGTTTCAATCTGAACTTCTTTTAAAGGTAAATCCCTTGTTGCCTCATAACAAATTAACATTGCGGTTTCGGAAATCAACTCTCTGAATTCTTTTGTACCCGTATTTTTATCCCTCATAATAGAAATTTTATGTTGGATAAGCGGGTGGTTCATAATTTTTTTCATTTTTTTATACTGTCCTTATAATATAGTATATATTAATTCTCAAATTTCTCTATTTTTTCAAGTCTTTTTGAATGACGACCGCCCTCAAACTCTGTTTTAACAAAAATATCCGTCAACTCACAGGCTTTATCGGCATTAATAACCCTTGCACCCATACAAAGCACATTGGCATTATTATGTAAGCGGCAATATTCGGCACAGAAAATATCCGAACAAACAGCGGCACGAATACCTTTAAACTTATTTGCGGCAATTGACATACCTATACCTGTTCCGCAAATTAAAATACCTCTTATTTCCTCTTCGGAGTTAATAATTTTTTCGCAAACACTCTTTGCAATATCCGGATAATCAACAGCTTCGGGAATAAATTTTCCGTCTTTTTCTATATATCTAACTTCATCGTTACAGTCAATTATATTTGAAATTTTCTCGTTATTTTCAAGGTGTTTTATTATTGTTTCTTTCAAGTCAAAGGCTGCGTGGTCACAACCGATTACTATTATCATTTAAACCTCTCAATATAATGTATTAACTTATTAGTTTCACTATCATAACACATTAAAGCAATTAATGCAATAAAAAATTAATATTTAATATATTTTTTTAATATTTTTATAAAAATACTTGACAAACAAAATATTAGGATATATAATTTATATGTTTGTGACTGTAGTAGTCATTATTTATACAAAGATGAGGAGGTCTAATTTTGGCTGGAGGTTATATGGTTTGGGCTGAAGATAGCATTAATAAATCTTCTTATACAGCCGAGACTGAAATTGCCGCAATAATCCTAACTTCTTTTGAATGTTAAATAACGTTGAAAGGGGTTTTGTGTGTATTTTAGATATATGTAAAAATACTTAACACTCCTTTTGTAATGTCAAAAGGTATTTTTTATACCTAAATTAATAATTAAAAGAGGTAATTAAAAATGAAAATAGCTTTTTCAACTTTGGCTTGTCCTGATTTTTCTTGGTCTGATATTTATTCTATGGCAAGCGACTTAGGCTTTGACGGTATAGAGATAAGAGGTTTAGGCGAGGATATTTTTGCTGTTTCCGCACCTCCTTTTAAATCAACACAAATTAGTAAAACTGTTGAAAAATTAAAAGATTTAAACTTGGAAATCCCCTGTCTTTCTTCTAACTGCTGCTTAAAAGAAGACAGTTGGGAAGATATATCAAAAGAAATATCGGAATACTGCTCTCTTGCAAAAAAATTAAATACAAAATATGTTAGAATACTTGCAGATAAAAGACCTCAACCCAACGGTGAGATTGACGATAAGGGTATTGCCGATAAACTCTCTAAGTTGACTGAAATTGCTAAATCCTACAATGTTATATTATTAGTTGAAACAAACGGTGTTTATTGTGATACAAAACGTCTTAAGGCGTTACTTGATATGGTGAACAGCCCTTTTATTCAAGCTCTTTGGGATATTCATCACCCTTATAGATTTTTAAATGAGACACCGAAAGAAACAGTTGAAAATCTCGGTAAATATATAAAGTATGTTCACGCTAAAGACAGTGTATCGGAAAACGGAAAAACCGTTTATAAACTTATGGGTCAAGGCGATTTACCTTTATCCGATATGTTCAAAGAATTAAAAAATATAGGTTTTAACGGATATATCTCTCTTGAATGGGTTAAACGTTGGACACCTTGGTTAGATGATGCAGGGGTAGTTTTCCCTCATTTTATAGATTATATGCGAAAAGAGCTGACTTTCGGCAATGAACAGCAAGCTGTTTCACATAAATCAACAACCAAAACAACTCTTAAACGTACTGGTGAGCCGTTACAGGACAATATTGCAAAAAACGGCAAATATGTATGGAGAAAAGAACGTCTTATTGACTACACTTTCCCTCAAGTTCTTGACAGAATGTGTGAGGAATTTCCCGAGCAATATCTTTTTAGATATACAGAATGTGACTATACTCGCACTTATCCTCAATTCAGAGATGATGTTGATACATTTGCGAGAGCATTAATTGCTATGGGTGTAAATGAGGGCGATAAAGTTGCTATTTGGGCAACAAATATCCCTGCTTGGTATATAACATTCTGGGCAACTGTTAAAATCGGAGCTGTTTTGGTTACTGTTAATACTGCATACAAAATTCACGAGGCGGAGTATCTCTTAAAACAGTCTGATACTCATACCCTTATTACTATTGACGGAGCTTTAGACAGTAATTATATAGGTATACTGCAAGAACTCTGTCCTGAGCTTGAAACTTGCGAAAAAGGTCAGTTACAATCGGAAAAATTACCTTTCTTAAGAAATATTATTCACGTTAATATAGGCAGTATGGGATATAACCCCACTATTGATAATATTCCCGTAAAACCTACTCCCAAAGGAATGTATTCTTGGGATGAGGCTATGGCAACCGCTGAAAAAGTAAGTGTTGAAGAAGTTTACAGGCGTGCAAACGCTATGGACATAAATGATGTTTGCAATATGCAATACACCAGCGGAACAACAGGCTTTCCCAAAGGTGTTATGCTGACACATTATAACGTCGTTAACAACGGTAAAGCTATCGGTGACTGTATTGATTTTTCAACTGCCGATAAATTGCTTATTCACGTTCCTATGTTCCATTGTTTCGGTATGGTTTTGGGAATGACTGCCGCAATGACACACGGTACTACTATTGTGCCTATGCCTTATTTTAATGCAAAAAAATCTCTTTCCGCAATTAATAAAGAGAAAGTCACCGCTTGCCACGGTGTTCCCACAATGTTTATTGCAATGCTTGAACACGCTGATTTTGAAAAAACAGATTTTTCCTATATGCGTACAGGGCTTATGGCAGGTTCACCTTGTCCTGTAAAAGTTATGCAGGATGTTTTGGATAAAATGAAGATAAAAGATATTTGTATAACTTACGGACAAACAGAATCTTCTCCCGCTTGTACAAACAGCCGTACCACAGACAGTATGGAAACTCGTGTTAATACAGTCGGTTCTGCTATTTTCGGTGTTGAGTGTAAAATCTTTGACCCCGAAACAAATGAGGAATTACCCGACAATGTTGACGGTGAATTTGTTGCAAGAGGATATAATATTATGAAAGGATATTATAAAATGCCCGAAGCAACCGCATCTGCCATTGACAAAAACGGTTGGTTGCATACGGGTGACCTTGCTCGCAGATTGCCGGACGGTAATTTTAAAATCACAGGACGTATTAAAGATATGATTATTCGCGGCGGCGAAAATCTTTATCCTAAAGAAATTGAAGATTTTTACTATACTCATCCCTCTGTAAAAGATGTACAGGTAATAGGTATTCCCTCAAAACAATACGGTGAAGAGGCTATGGCTTGCATTATCCTTAAAGCCGGTGAAACAACTACAGCCGAAGAACTTCTTGAGTTTGCAAAAACAAGAATTGCACGTCATAAAGTCCCTAAATATATCCGTTTTGTAGACAGTTTTCCTATGAATGCCGCAGGGAAAATTCTTAAATATAAAATGCGTGAAAGTGCTGTTGAATATCTCAACTTACAGGAAGAAAATAAAATCATTACCGCTTAAATAATCATAGTGTGTGGCATTGAAAAAGGATATATTTGAATGACTTATATTATTACCGGTCATTACGGCAGCGGCAAAACTAATATTGCCGTCAATCTTGCAATTGAAAAAAGTAAAGAAACGGAAGTTACAGTAGTTGACCTTGATATTGTCAACTACTACTTCCGTACTGCCGATTTTAAAGAACTCTTTTCAAAGCATAACATAAAATTTCAAGGCATTTCCTACGCTAACAGCAATTTAGATATACCGTCGATTAATTTTGAATTAACAGAAAATGCAAAAAATACAACTGTTATTGATGTAGGCGGAGATGATGAGGGTGCAAAAGTTTTAGGAATGTTTGACTTTAAACAATATGAGATGTATTATGTATTTAATATGTACAGATATATGACTAAAACCCC
>JAISIJ010000250.1 GCA_031262245.1 Oscillospiraceae bacterium
AACCTACAGCCAAAATAATTGTACCAATTGTTTTATAACTCTTTTGGCAAAAACACAGATATGCACTAATTTTAGAATAATTTTCTTCTGTAACAGGTTTATACATGCCGAATACCATAGCATGTCCTATTCCGAGTTCAGCTAAGCTCAGCACTTGTAAAATTGATGTAAACAAACTACCCAATCCAGTGTATTCCAAGCCTAGATAATAAATAATAATTGTTCTCGTAATAAACGGAAGAATAATTGAAAAAATTCTAAACAAAAATCCCCATGCAATTCCTTTACTTACATTTTTTACCCTTGTGTGATTATTTAACACTTTCTAATGCCCTCTGTTCATCTACTTATCGTCACAGCACTTCCCTGAGGAATCTTTTCTTCATATAAGATATTTTTTTCTTGAAATTCAACCCAAAGATTTTTTTCAATATTTTCTTTTTCTCTTTTGTGGTAATTCTGTTATACACCTTAAAGAATTTATCACGATCTTTTGGTCTTTCAATACTTCTCACACAAGCCCAATTTGTTTTCATGAGAGTATCTGGAGCATATTCCTTGAATACCATGTCCTTATTGATAGCACGAAAAATTTCTTTGCCTTCCAACGAATGAAGCAAAAGTGCAGATAATCCCTTGTCATCGTTCAGTTCTTTATCTTCTTCACCTGCTCCCCAGCAATCTGCAACCGTAAAATCGGAAACCCTTTCAATTCCCTTAAAGATACACTGATAACAGGATGGTCTGTGGTTAATGCCTGATAAATATGACCGCATGTATATGTCATATATACCGTATCTATAAACTGTTTTTTCTGTCAATTCATATTTGATATGCCATTTTTTCCACCCTTTGATTTTATCCTTAAAAGTAATCGAAACCGGCTTGTCCTTAAGAAAAAGTTGTAAATATTCCCTCCAGATTTTAGGCGAAGCAACACCGTGGCAAACAAAATCGAGTGTTATCAAATTAACATGTTCATCTCTTAGAAATACCTTCAGACCATAAACCTGACAGGGTGTTCCTGTAAATAATACCGTGTGATACTTTTTTAAATGCTGTTGGATTTCGACAAAGCAATTTTTCAAATCACTTTGAGGATATTTAGAGCCCATCATTTGCTCTACTGTATCAAGATCATTGGTGACCATATGTTTCACTTCAAATTCGGAGTTAAAAACAGCACCGCATACCCACCCATTTCTTTGTTCAATCACATACTTTGCCAACAAGTAAAAGATGCCACCGGAAGTACTTTTTTGACGAATTATCTTATTTGTATTATAGCAAGCATATGCCTGTGTCATGTATTTACTCATTCGGCAATCTCCCGACATGACCTTCGGAGGCATTTTCTTTGGGAATAATTTTCGCAGGATTTCCTATCACGATTGAATCACTTGGCACATCAAAATTTACAAAAGTATTAGGTGCTATCAAGACATTATTTCCGATGGTTATGTTTCCAACAACCGTTGAATTGGTTCTGATACACACCTTATCGCCAATCGTAGGGAATCCTTTTCTCTTACCTCGTACATCTCGTCCTATTGTAACGCCGTGGGTAACCATAAACTGCTTACCAATTTTCGTATTGCAGTTAATAATGATTCTTCCCCAGTGACCCACAACAAAGCCACGATCAATGCTCATATTATTGTAGAAATCCAAACCATATTTGTTATTATAACTCCTGATTAAAATTTTAGAAATCTGACCCCAAATGTTCTTTTTATTGACTTGATAAAATCTCAATAATCTTACCGCTTTATATTCAACAGTTTTCTTTTGACTTTTAGAAAGAGAACCATTTCCATCACCAAAAGTTGATAGGGCAAACGCATCTTCTTCAATCAGCTTTTTATACTTCATCAAATTCAATTTATAGGTATTCAAATCAAATAATTTATTTATATTCATACTTTTTTACTTTCAAGTTTGCATTCCAAAATATCAAACTTTTTCTCTCCAATCTCACTCATATATATATCACTTTATAGTTTTCAGCGAATCGAACAAAATCGTTTTGGATCCTTCGGCATATTCCTTAATTTTGAAATTTACGGTATTCCACTCTATGTTCTTCGGATTACATTGACCGCTTTTAATCTCTCTATCCTCCATACTAAAGATTTCTGCTAGATTTATCAGTCGCGAATTTTTACTTTTCGGGTCTTTGCTTAATTCGAAGTAAAAATCAATGTTGAAAATTAAAGAAAAAGCCATAGCGTGAAAAGAAGTTGTCACAACATACGCTGCATTTAGTATTAATTGCTGGAATTCTATCGGTCCTGCATCCATCCTGGAGATTGTTCCTTTTACATAGGCATTCTTACCTTTATATAATTGATTCACAACTACATCCAAATTATGATCTTTCGCAAGATTCATCGCAAAATTTATAGAGAATTCATCTGGTGCAACTATGTAAACAAAGATATAGCCTTTTTTTGTATTATTTCTTACTAAGTTCATTTTTTTGATCCATACATCTTTGCTTAATAAAAACACCGGATCACATGTTAGCTTCGGTACTGTAGCAGTAATTTCTTTTTTTATATACTCAACAGCGTCTTTTTCTCTGACAAGCAAAGCTTGAAACGAAGATAGTGCTTTATTTATTTCTTTTTTATTACCCTCAAAAACACTTGGACTTCCGCCAAAACTTACTGCATATGAATATTTCTTATCATCATTTGCGAATCTCAAATAATAGTTCATATCATATCCAGTAACCCTCAGGTTCCAAACTTGGTCACTTCCCACAACAATCGCATCGTATTTATCATTTGCCAACTTAATATTAGACTCGTTGTACTCGACACTAAGGGGTAAATATTTGCGAACAAATTCATTGAACTTACTAATACGTTTCTTCTTGTCTGACATCATTCTATGGTAAATTAGACATTTTATTATTTTCTTTAATTTGTTTGTTTCTATATTATTGTTTCTTGAAATCTGTTTGCATTCATAATCAAGAATATCAACACTATAATATTCCAATAAAGTATTTGAAAGGGCATATGCTTGCAATACAGCACCGTAGTTAATTGCTTTGTGAAATGTTAAAATTCCTACTTTCTTTTCTTTTATAGCATTATTATTTTTC
>JAISIJ010000267.1 GCA_031262245.1 Oscillospiraceae bacterium
ATATGCAGAAACATACGCTAAAGAAGAAAATATTCCTTTCGTTTCTATAGGTGTCTTTGACCCTGACAAACCTATTGTCACCACAACTACAACTAAGAAAACTACTACTACAACAAAAGCTACTACCACAACTAAGAAAACTACAACCACAACAAAAACAGCACCCATTGAAACAGGCGGTTCGGGTACACAAACCACAACAAAAAAACCTACGACTACAACAACCACAACAATAACTTATCCTATAGAGAGCGGTTCGGGAATAGATGTCAGTTCGGGAATAGAAAGCGGTTCTGGTACACAAACAACAACTGCTAAAACCGTTACAACTGCAAAACCGCCAATAGGTGACTTGCTTGCGGACGGTTACGGAATTTCTGCGTATTTCGTGCTTTCAGATAATACGGTAAGCTTTGCCATATATGAGGGAGTTGGTGATTTTGAAATTCCCGAAGTTTTTAAAGGTTATGATGTTGTTGAAATAGATATAGGTGCTTTTTGGGAATTAGACGGAGTAACAATTACCATTCCAAAATCAATAAAAGAAATAAAACCTGAAGCATTTATAGATTGTGCAAATGTTACTATTCGAGGATATTCCGGCACGGTTGCAGAAACTGCCGCCGCGGAATATGGGTTTGATTTTGTTCCTATTGAAGAAACGGAAATTATTGTCGGCGACATTGACGGTGACGGAAAAACAGGTAAAGTCAATGATATTGTTATGTTAGCTAAATATTTAAAAGGAAATATAAAACTTAATTCTGAAACTCTCTCAAAAGCACAATGCACAAAAGGCGATAGTGTGATAGATACTGCTGACTTAACGGCTTTAATCGCTTATCTAATGGGAACGGTTTCTAAGTTGCCGTCGTGATAGAGTGATAGAAATAAATAATAAAAATCCCCTTTAAAAAAGGGGATTTTAACTATTCAATTCTAAAAATAATCAGTCACAATCAGACAAATGACACACCAGTCGTGACGATGTCAACTAAAATGCCAACTGTGAAAACATCTACGGAACTTCGAGAGGTGTATTACTCTAAAGGCGGCAGATACCAAAAAAAGGACAGGGGCAGTGGGGATTTTTAGCTTTGCAAATGTTTCTGCCGAAATATACTATGCGGTGACAGAAATCGGTGCTTAGTTCGGGGGGGATTAGTTTTCTTAAGTCAGATTCTACTTTTGCGGGAATGGTGGTGTTTGTTAAACCGAGGCGGTTTGTTATGCGGATAAAATGAGTGTCGGTAACGATAGACGGTTGATGGTGAATATCTCCCATAATAAGGTTTGCGGTTTTACGTCCTATTCCCGGTAGTTTTATGAGTTCCTCAATAGTGTCGGGGATATATCCTAAATCGTACAAGCATTTACATAAAGCTTTAATGTCTTTTGCTTTGGTGTGATAAAAACCACAGGAATAGATATATTGTTCTAAATCTGCAATATCTGCATTGGCAAAATCGTCAAGAGTTCTGTAATGTTCAAAGAGAGCAGGGGTAATTTTATTAACTCTTTCATCGGTACATTGAGCGGAAAGCCGAGCGGCAATAATTAATTGCCAGTCCTCTTTATAGTCAAGAGAACATTTTGCGTCGGGATAAAGCTCTTCAAGTGTTTTGCAAATATATAGAATATCCATTTTAATACCTTGTATTTATTCCGCCGCAAGAGCAACAGCTTTTGCGACTTGTGTTGCAACACTTCTGTCAAAAGCGTCGGGGAGGATAAAGTTGATATTCAGTTTATCTCCGACACTTTCCGCAAGAGCTTTAGCGGCGGCAAGTTTCATTTTTTCTGTAATATCTTTTGCACGAACAGACAAAGCACCTTTAAACACCCCGGGAAATGCAAGCACATTATTTATTTGATTGGGGAAATCAGAACGTCCCGTACCAACAATAAAAGCACCGGCTTCTTTGGCAATATCGGGCATAATTTCGGGAGTAGGGTTAGCCATTGCGAACACAATAGATTTTTCTGACATTGATTTTACCATTTCAGCAGTAACTAAATTGGGTTTTGAAACACCGATAAACGCGTCTGCATTTTTAAGAGCGTCAACGAGTTTACCGTGTAAATGATTTTTATTAGTTATTTTTGACATTTCCTCGTGGACAGGGGAAAGCTCGTCCCCCTCACATATAATACCTTTAATATCAACCATAATTAAATTGCCTATACCCATATTCAGCAAAAGTTTACCGACGGCAATACCGGCAGCACCCGCACCGTTAATTACAACAGTCATATCTTCAAGTTTTTTCTCGGCAAGACGAGCGGCATTGAATAAAGCAGCACCTACAACAATAGCTGTGCCGTGTTGGTCGTCGTGGAAAACAGGAATAGATAGTTTTTCTTTTAAACGCTTTTCAATTTCAAAACATCTGGGGGCGGAAATATCTTCGAGATTAATACCTCCGAAACTCTTTGCAATTAATTCGACTGTGCGAACTATTTCGTCAGTATCTCGGCTGTCTATACAAATGGGGAAAGCGTCAACATCGGCAAATTCTTTAAATAATGCACATTTTCCCTCCATAACAGGCATTGCGGCACTTGCACCTATATCTCCCAAACCTAAAACCGCAGAACCGTCTGTTATAACGGCAACGAGGTTGTTTTTTCTTGTTAAGTCAAAAGCAAGACTTTCGTCTTTTTCTATTTCAAGACAGGGTGCGGCAACGCCGGGGGTATATGCCCAAGATAAATCGTCACGGTTGTTAATTTTCACACGGGAAATAACTTCTATTTTACCGTTATATTCTTTGTGCTTTTCTATTGCAATTTCATTAATATTCATAACTTTTCCTTTACTTTTTTATCTGTTATGATATAATAACACAAAAAAACAAAAAGGTAAATAAAAAATGAGCGGAATTTTATATATTGTAGGTACTCCAATCGGAAATCTTGAGGATATAACTTACAGAGCTGTGAGAATATTAGGCGAAGTGGATTTTATTTGTGCAGAAGATACGAGAGTGAGTATAAAACTCTTAAATTATTTTAATATAAAAAAACAACTTGTCAGTTATCA
>JAISIJ010000303.1 GCA_031262245.1 Oscillospiraceae bacterium
AGCTTGCTCTGTAAGCAAACGAATTATCGTCAAACCCAAAATATTCCAACGCACCCTGAAACAGTATTTTCGAATCCAACGTAAGCGTAAGCTCAACGTGATATCGCCCAATGCCATCAAATTTCAGGTTAAAATCTTCTTTTTCTTTTATTGTCAAATCATTATTTATTCCGAGAGTGCTTTTGCTGAATCTTTCTTCGGCATAATTTTCGGCACGAACTCTGTTATATTCTTCAACATTGTCGAATTTAAACGTTGAACGATACATTTCAATATTACTAATCGTGTCATTGTTTATCGGAATATTTTCAATATCACTTGCCGGATATTTATACCCTGCGGCAGCATATTCAGCCGTTTCATTTGCCACCGTTGTAAGAACCGATTGCTGGTAATACGCAAACCCCAAGCTCAATATCGCTATCAGCACAAAAAGAACAAAAATGATGATTATACAAAACTCAAGCATTATCACGCCCGAATCTTCTTCTTTTATTTTGCCGGTAAACTTCTTTAACATTTTTGACATAAATTTTACCATTTCAACTTAATTTTTAATTTTTTAATTTAATGTTCAGTCTGAGCAATTGCCAGAAATAATTCCCATCTGTATCCGGAAGAGGTGTTCGCACCATACAGGTTCCCGAAGAAGTAAAATAATCGGCATCTGAAAATTGCGGTTCTATGACCATCTCATTATCCTTGTCAATAAATCCCCATTTGCCGTCTTTGCATACGGCAGCAAGTCCGTTTGAAAAACTCTTTGCGTCTTCATACATCGATTCTGTAATAATCTTCCCCGATGTATTGACAAATCCCCATTTACTGCCTTGCTTGAAAGCGATTATTCCGTCCTTTGTATTTATGTCAATATTGTCACATCCGAACTCTCCGACTTGTTTGAATTTATCATTATATATATGATATTTGTTGTTTTCGCTTGCAATAATTACGTCATTCAAAATGTATTCCTGATTTTGGGTTAAATGCAAATCATCGAATTCTTTGTCGCCCTGACGCTCGCCTTTGTTGTTTACGATATACCATTTGTCACCATCTTTTACTGCAACTTTGCCATTAATGAAACTTCCGCCGAATTCATAATCACCGAATTGTTTTTCGGCAAAATTATTGTAATATGACCATTTGGAATCTTTCATTATTCCGATTAAACCTTCGGAATAAATTCCGGCTTGTGTTATTTGTTCTTTGAAAATTCCACGAACAACACCGTCTTTATCAATAAGCCTGCTGTCTTTGTCGTTTGTAAATAATGTTATTCCGTCTTTACTTGATTGACCTGAATATTCACTTCTTTCGCTTTCTAAAATTGACCCGGAATCATCAATTCTGCTCCAACTGTAACCGTTATATACGCTGTACGAGCCGTTTGATTCAGGCAAAAATGATGTATAATTCGCACTGCCAATCTTAAAACCGTATTTAACCGCTGTAAGTTTTTCTTCTATGTTATACCCATCTGCACCTGCCGATACAGCATTTTTAAGCATTTCATATGCTTCTTCTTCATCATTGTTCTCTTCATAGAGTTCTGCCAGTCTGATGGTGTATCTGTTGTTGTATCCGTAAAGTTCAACATATTCTGCCAACACATCTTGAAAATCATAAACCAAGCTGTCATCTTCCGTTAATCGCTTTTCGTAAGCATCAATAAGCCCTTCCCGAGCTTCAATCGTATCTTTTAATTTTATCGCCGAGTCATATTCTTCAATTGCAAGCTGATACAAACCGTGTTCCATATAGTTCACGGCATTTGTAAGTGTATTTTTATACCCATCTTCACCCGATTTGTTTGAATTTACATACCCAAACCAACCAAGTCCGATTAAGAGAATTATGATTACAGATGTAAAAATTTTCATATGCAATCCTTTTTTAAATTAAGAATTTTGACTGTATGTCGTTTTTGCTTAGCAGTATTAGCGGCGAAAAGTCTTAGTTCCCACCGGATTAAATGTTAAAATGTCCCGAATATTGTTGCAGATAAAAATCCAAAGTAGATAAACGGACCGAATGACAGCTTATCTTTCATATTTTTATGTGCAAAGAAAAGCATAAACAATGCTGCAAAAAAACAAAGCAACATCGCATATACAAAGGTGTAAAATGACGCTGCCGCTCCCATCAAAAGACCGATAGCGGCAAAG
Source organism: Oscillospiraceae bacterium (assembly GCA_031262245.1). Taxonomy (GTDB): domain Bacteria; phylum Bacillota; class Clostridia; order Oscillospirales; family Ruminococcaceae; genus BNZF01. Next base: position 2,169 of record JAISIJ010000303.1, read on the forward strand.
AGTTTCACATCTCCCATACCCATTCCGCCCCTCGTCATAAGCGACAACAGGAACATTGCGACAAAACTTCCGAAAAAGCCGATAACAGATGAGATTATGAGTGACTTAAATTCTTCTCTTTCAAAGAAAAATTCAAGCGGAATAAACAATGCCTCTGTGCCGAGCATAGTCAGTATAAGCAAATTCGGTATCTTCTTTGTCGCCTTGTCAATGAACATTGCCGACATCAGAAATGCGAGAACAAAGAAAATTTTTAACACCGCAACCGTATGCAAATCGAACGTAAACACCCGATAATACGTATAGCAGTTAAGCAGCATTGCAATCAAGAGATAGATAATGCGTCTTTGTGTGAGTGATTTTTTCACCTGTGCAGGTTTGAGATATGTGTTTTTGAACAGAGATAGACTCAGCTTGTCGCCGTCACTGCCCGAACCCGGTTTATTACCGTCATCGCTCGAACCCGACGCCGACTCAGTTTGAGCAGGCGTCAGGTCTGATTTTCTCAGATAATCAATGAACACAAAAGAAATAACACATATCACACCGGTGAACAGAAGAAATAAGCCCGAAATTAAGTATGACATAGTTTAACCTTTATTAGTTTGTGTAAAAGGTTCAATAAAATTGTTAAACGCCTGCTCTACG
>JAISIJ010000400.1 GCA_031262245.1 Oscillospiraceae bacterium
CATAAAATTTTCTTTTTTTGTCTCTACTTAATGATAAACTAAATTTATCAATTATAAAATCTATCATTTTTTTTTCATTTATTTTTGTAATTTTACCATCAGAACCAATAAACGAAAAATAGCATTTAAAAGTTAGAGTATGACATGAATTTACTACAGAAAAAATATTTGGTATATTTTTTAGTATAAAAATTTTTTTAATTTCATCATAAGTGCCATATTCTTTGAAATTATCATAATATCTTTTTGAACAATCTCCTGTGGGATATAGATTTTCATTTAAAATTTCATAATTTTTTAAACTATATAGATTGTCTTTTGATAAAAAATAGTCTTCTAATTTTTTAAAAAAATATTTATCTAAATCATATTCTTTACGCTCATATGTACGAATTCGATTATACAAAATATGAGATTCAGCATATCTTACAAAGCAGATTGCATTCACTTCTGTATTTAATGAATTTTGATCATATACATATTTAATTATTTGGTCAGTAAAATCATCTATTTTAAGATCTTTATTCTTCTTCTTGATTTCATTGATACTTAATTTATCTGCTTCCATATACTAATTCCTTTATACTATATTTTTTTCAATATCTTTTCCTTAACTTCATAAATATCTTCTATAAAATTTTTAATATTTTCGTCATTAGGAAAATTATTTTCAAATTCAGGTGACAATTCAGTATAAATTTCACTTCTGTAAATCCCTTCACCGCCGGAAATGTCATATTTTTCGTATCTACCGCTGTTCCAAGATGAGAATGAAGAATCAATATAAAATTCAAATTTGTTTATTTCAATAATAAAATCTTTGTATTTAAATTCTTCTGAAAATTCATTAGTAAAATTCTGAACTGTTTTCAAAACTTTCTTCTTTAATTGTTTTGCAATTTTATCATCTATTTTGCCTAAATACTTATACATATTCTTAATCGAATATTCTAATAAATTATGCAAACACAGAAAATCGCTGAAAAACAATTCATTTACCTGTATCGGGTCTTCGCCGTGTTGAACACAGTCATAGATGTAAAAACTTTCGTTTTTAGGGCAATTTTCAACAGGCTCAGCATAAACCACACTACCGCCGAAACCATCTTCCATAACTGATAACAACGCCGTAACACAAGACACTATCATATTTTTGTCATCAATGTTATCAATATTTAACTCTTTTAATTCTTTCTCAGACTCAACAACTCTATCAAAAACCATATTGATAAGGTAATGTGTAGATAAAGGTGGAATCTTGTGCTCCATATTATCGTTATCTTTTAACTTGTTGAAAAAAGCACCGAATTCTTGACAAAATATCAGATACAAATAGTCTTTAATATTATTACTGTTTTTTATTCGCCGATAAGGGGTTTCTTTGTATTTTTCTAATAGTGCTGTTAGATGTCTGTATGTTTCTGCACTATCATCGGGATGGCATCTAAACCCACAATTCATATATATATCGTCAAGATAATCAATTTTTTCCTCTTCTATATTATCCGATTCTACATTTAATATGTCAAAAAGTTTGTGCTTGGAGTATATATTTTTAAAATATTTTTTGATTTTTTCCTCGTTTTCAGTATTTTTACCTATTGACAAAAATTGCTCACGAATACACTTTGACAAATTCTCAATTAACTCATCAAATTCTTCGTCATTAACAACATTTTCGGTTTTCAATTTGTTAAAAAAATCATACAACAAAATCCCGCTCTTGATGTTAGTCAGACGTCTTGCTGCACATTCGTAAACCGCTTTAAGTCTAATATAAGCGGTTTCGCAATTTTCCTTTTCGCATTTCTCTTTATATTCGTAACCTTGGTCGGCTTGTTTATCTTTTTGGAAATATTCAAATCCGGTTTTCCATTCTTCGTCTTCTATTTTGTGAAAATTATCATTAAATAAATCACCTTTTTTTACAAACACACGCTCGTATTCGGATCTCAGATCTTTTTCTTTCATCGGTTTTTGAACCACAATAGGGAAGAAAACGGTTGTGCCGTCTTTGTTTTTCAATATGCGTATAGCTGCATATGCCCCTGTATTTACGTCAAAATCAAGTACGATTATTCTTGAATCTATTCCTACTGTTTGACAAACTTTCATTCTTACTTTTCTGACTTCAAACATCGGGTAGCTGTCTTTTAATAAATTTTTTTCCGAGGTTTTATTTAAGAAATTCCATATTTTATCATTTGTGATTTCTGATGTTGAGTTAGTATATGCAAGATATGCTGTATACGGAATATTCACAAAATGAGCCAACTGATTAAGTTGATATGCTCTTGAAACAATTTCATTTTTTACAACAAAGCTATAAGAATTTCCCGGGGTTTCTTTTTCAATATAATTTTTTCCGAAATTGGCAAAGCGATTTTCGTATTCCATATCTTCACCGATATTCGGAATAAATAACTTTGCTTTCAGTTCGAAATTTCGATTATCTGCAAGAAATTCATTACAAGAATCGTATCTTCTTTTTCTCTTGTAAATGCCGATTTCGTTTTTATCAATATTGTTGTATTCGTTACACAATTTGTCTGAATCAACAAAAATTTTCGGCAAA
>JAISIJ010000419.1 GCA_031262245.1 Oscillospiraceae bacterium
AACGGTTATTCCTTTGGTTGTTTTTGATTTTTTCGTCAACTCGTTCCCCCGGATGTCAAGACGCATAGTTTATGTCTTTTGTTTATTCGTGGGGCTCTGCACAGAGCCTGTGTCCCCGACCCCCACACCCCGGTTAAGTGTCTATGTTTCTTAACAATCTCAATTATTAATTTTTTTAAAAATTTTAAAAATATTTTAGAAATAAATAATTTTTCTTAACAATCCCGTTTTTGCAATTGGTCGTTGTGAATGGCGCGGTGGTTCACGTTATGCCTCTTTCAAAACCTCTCTCGGCGAACTTCTGTTTATAATTCTCACAGGCAAAATCATAGCAATAAGCAAATAAAGCACAAATATCGCCAAACAAAATAACATCTGCACAGGTGCAATTTCAATCACCGAAGACGACAGCAATTCCGTATTCTTAAAGAGCAAAATCCCCGCAATTGTTGCTGCAAAAGAAATTCCCACCACGACAAACGAAGAAACAAAATTAATCGCCGCACATTGTCGCCATTTTAAGCCGCAGATGTAAAAAACAGCATAATTTCGCAGTTGCTTTTTAGCTGACAAAGCACTTATGCTCACTCCGCTGACTGTTGTCAAAACGAAAACGCTTATCGCAATTGGCAGAAGAATATAAAGCTGCTCTGTGATTACATCTATGCTATTGCGTTTCATTTCGTCAAACGGTGTGCTGATAACTGTGTTCAGTTCAGTCATAACAGCTTTGTTTCTTTCAATTGCCTCATCGGAAATATCTTCGTCATATGTAACAAGAACATTGCCGTTTAAAATCGAACCCACATTTTTGCCCTGCAATGTACTCTGTGCGAATATTAAAAGCGGCATTTCTTCGATTTCGTAATTATAATTCTGATACATATTTCTAAAGTCGAATTCTCCGCTTTTTGGTGGACTCAAGCCGATTACTTTTGTGCCATCACGAAGTATTCCGACAATTTTACAGTTAAGTGTTTCGGGGTTATTTGTTCCGTCAAATATTCCGAGCTGTATCACATCACCGACCTTGAAACCATATTCGTTTTCGGAAACCACAATCGGGACTTCATTGTCATATTCTTTGCTTAAATCAAACCAAGTTCCGTTCTGAAGTTCCGGCTGATAAGCCTGTATGAACCTGTCGTCATAACTCACCATATTACAATCGTGTCCGCCTGTATCAAGCATCGGCTGATATGTTGCCGTAACTTCTTTAACCGATTCGAGAAGTTTGGAAAGGTCCGAATTTTGCACTTCTCCGAAAGATATACCTGACCAAGAAGACATATTGTAAAAATATCCTTTTGAACCGAATTCCTTTTCAAACGGCATATAGTATCTGAAATGAAACAAAACAGTCGACACCATACTTATCGTCAGCACAAATATAACGCACATTTGAAGTGCAATGAGAACATTTAAAAAGAAGTTTTGTTTGATGCTTTTAATTCCTAATTTGAATATCATTTAATTTGCCTCCTTTTCTGTAGATGCCAAACTTTTATTTAAAAAACTGAAATGTATCATAATGAAGAGAACAATTAAAGACGATAACACATAAATAGCAAATATCAACAAATACAATCCAAGGCTGTACGCATCGGATATGTATTTAAACTTTTCGGCAAATATCGGCAAAAGAAGATTGCTGTAAATCAAAGTCGAAACGGCAAAAATCGGAATTGTAATCACCATACATTCGGTCAAAAACATAGTCATAGCACGACTTTTCTTTAATCCGCACATTCTGAATATCGCAAGAGTTTTCGTGCGTTTTGTGAGAACGTATTTGTATAGTGCAGAGAAATTTATTGCCGCAAGAACAGCTATCAAAATCGAAATAATTATTATTGTATTATAAAGATAGTAATTTTCAGATTCGGGAATATCGAGCAGAGGAACACTGCAGAGTTCGCCCATTGTGCTTTCAAAAGCATATTTGATGTCCTCATACTGCGTCCTTGTCATAGGTTTATCGAAGTTCATAATCAGACTGCCGCCGAGCTTAATGTCGCCGTCCATACTGTTAAACGGAATTATGAAATCTCGCAGTTTTTGATATCCGATGATTTTGTATTCTACATTATTTATTGTCAAATAGTCGCTTTCATTGCCATTTTCATCTGTCTTTGATATAATGGTTTTGTCATATCCGAAGTCGGTTAAATTGCTGATTGTCGTGTCCGGGTTGCCAAAAGCAAGGCAGACTTTTTCTCCGTTTTCTTCCTGCGTTTGTGAGAAAAAATCACCTGAAATCCAGTTTAAAAACTCAACCAAATTTTCATACAAGGTTTCACAAGGCACGAATTTTCCGTCTTTCACGGTGAAATTTGCTCTGCCTATTTTGCCGTCAAGTTCAATTACATTATACTCGGTGTAGAAAACATTTATGGTTTCGGTTGTTTTCGGCTGCAAGCTTAAAGCAGCTGTTTTCAGCATTTCCTGCGTAACATATTTTTCGTCGGTCTGATTAAAAGCAATCTCAAAATCGTAGAGGTCGCTTTCTTTTTCATCCTTAACGGTATTGTAATTTTGATATAATCCATACGAAAAATTCATAATAATCGACGATACAAAAACGCAGATAATTACAAGAATAAAGACCATTTTTTCCGTTCGTATGAATGTTGTTAGATTTTTGAATATGTATTTTATTTTAATCACCTGCTTGTATAATGTTTATTTTTAATAATTCTGCATAGTAATTTAACTTAAAAACAATTAAATTATATAGGTATAACGACATAAATCAAAAGTTATATGGATGTAACAGTACAACAGAAAGAATAATTAAACGTTCTTTCTGTTGACATATTACACTATACTATAAATCAATTTAATCTAAGTAAAATTTATAATGATTTGGTCCAACTGACTAATAAAGGTCCATTGTTCGTAGAACTTGGATACATTCCTCCGTTAAAAACAACCGATGTAGTGCCATTGGCTGATGCACTTACTGATGCATATTGACCATCACTTATTGTTTTCGATTGTGAACCGTGAGTAAGATAAGCTCCTGATATGCTGTAATGATAATTACTACAGAAAGCATATCTGCTTATTCCGGAAGTATTGGTGATTTTCACCGTGCTACTAAAACCGCTTTTCGTCCAAGTAAAAATTGAATTTGAATTTGAAGCAGTATATGCACTTGCACTAAATCCGGTCATACCAACTGCAAGGGTAGCCATTGCCATCATTCCGGCAAAAAGTTTTTTAAATTTTCTCATTAGAAAATTCCTCCTAATTTTAATTCGCATATGATTCTTGAAGGTGCTGTCAAAAATCACAAGCATTTTTAATGTTTTCAATGCACCTATTTCAATGCAACATCGTTAAGACACCGATGTTGTCATTTGCCATTGTTTAAACACCGAAGTATTGAGTTTTATGAACGAATCAATTTCTTTAGTGCTTCGGGTTCTTTCGGCTGACAATAACCCATAGATGAAGCTGCTCCGGCGGCTTTGATAGCCGAATTCATTCCTGCTTTTGCAAGCAAGTTAAGAATAGTTTTTTTTATGTTTTTCATTTTCCCTACATCCTTTCTTTAAATATTCTATTACCATTGATATAGCAATCGATAACAATGCTGTATTTATAATAATGCTGTATAATTCTGATACATAGTAAGAAATCAATGAAATAATTGACAAGAATACTGTTAACAAAATAGCCTTTGTTCTATGTATTTTTCTCTCATTTGAAGTAATCGGTTTATGAATATTTTCAATCGGAGCTAATATTACGATTATTAACAAACTGAATATAATAACCAATAGATATACATATATCGGACACTCTT
>JAISIJ010000436.1 GCA_031262245.1 Oscillospiraceae bacterium
TCAAGCTCTGAAAATATCTTTGTTGATACTTCTGTTATGTCAATACCGGCACCGAGCATACCCGTCGGAATGGTAGATTCTCCGAAAGTAGTTTTTTGAAACACGGGTACGTTAATCCACAGCTTTGTACTCTGCAAATCGGGATTGTAGTTTACGTTGAAATTGTAGTATTCGGTGTTGTATAGCGTAAGGTTAAACCAATAGTTTTCCGGAATATCGGGGTCAAGATGGTATGGGTCGCCATATGTGGAATATAAAATACGCTCAATATCGTTAATCCAAAAAACATCTTTTTCGGCGAGAAACGAGGTTCGATAACGTTCAAACTCATCAAATGCTCTTCCGCGTTTGGCTTCGTTTTCGGGGTCGTTAAAATAGTCTTGAATGGCATATGAGTTACTGAGTTTAGTTATGTAACCAAGCTCGCTGTTCATCATTTCGGCAAGACGAAGATTTGCAGATTCCGCCGCAAAAGAAACATTTCGTTCAATATTCGCCACTCCCACATTGTATGAAGAAAGCACGAATGCTCCGATACAGATAGATGATATAACGATATACAGTATTAAACTGAAACGATTAAATTGATGGCTTAAGGTTGATTTTTTTTCTTGCTTAGACCGGTTTTTGTTTTTGTTTTTATTTTTTTCTGTCATTATATTCACTCATGATATTCTTAAAATTTTGCTTCTGCGAAACAATTCATTATATCCCAGTATATATTATACAGCATTATATTTAAAAAGTCAATAGTAAAATAAAAAAATTCGCAAATAATTCACAAATAGTTCATAAAAAGTTATTTTTTCTTTTGTTCATAACATGTTTAAAATCTTGACAAAATATGAAAAGTATGGTATAATTATGTAAACCGATATACGGGGAATAAAAATTAAGTAGGTGATTGTGCTTGAATAAGTTTAAAATTTTAAAAATAATAATTGCCATAACATTATGTATTTCAGGCAGGTAGATGAATACGAAATTTTCGCCTGCGAATTAACCGTCAAATACAATCTCGCGAAAAAATAATTGGACAAAAAAATAACCGAAGATTTTGAAAAAATGGTCAAAATCAGCAGAGGTGTTTGATTTGGAGGTTTGTTGAAATTTACACTTTTATACCATGTCAAACACTTTGTTGATGTTTTACAAATATACTTCAATCAAAGGAGTACAACACTTTTTGAAATCCGAAAAAAATGTGAATATCAAAATGCACGCTCGTCCTTGGAGATGGGCGTGTGGTTTCATATTAGCTATATTTTAAAATTCGTTTTATAATTTTGAATTTTTATATTAATTGATAAAAATCAAAAATATTTTCTAAAAAATAAAATCCCCTCTTGACAAACGTTACCAAATGTGTTATAATGGATATATTGTTACAAAATAAATTAAAAATCATACCATTTCGACAAAGAATTTATGATTAAAGAACAGATAAACTTTGTTTTTTAACATTTTAACGCAAAAGGTGAGTTGACTGACAAAGCGGCACATAATTAAAAACGTTTAAGGAAATATAAGTAACCGGTGAACGACATGAAAAATGACATTGTTACAATTATTGGACAATGCGAGATGTGGACAAGTAATTGAAATTACTTTATAATATGTGATAAATATCACAATTTAGAAACAGGGGAGAAATTGAAAATGAGTGATTATCCAAGAGGTTCAGAGTGGCATAGATGGGATTTGCATTTGCATACTCCGCAGACCATAAAAAACGACCAGTTTGAGGGACAAACGACTGAAGACAAATGGGAGAAATTCTATTCAGATATATCATTATATATTGGTGATGGAAGTGACCCCGCTAAAAGTATAGCTGTTGTAGGAATTACGGATTATTTGTCAATCGTTAACTATGAAAAAGTAATGTGCAATAAAAGATTGCCAAATTCAATCAAGTTAATTCTTCCTAATGTTGAGATGCGTATTCTGCCATTTGGCAAAAAAACTCCTATTAACTTGCACTGTATTTTTAATCCACAAATTGCTGATCAAATTGAAAACAGATTTTTTAGCAAACTTAAATTTTCTTACGGAGGTTCATCATATTCTGCTTTAAGGGCAGAACTAATTCGCCTTGGAAAGGCTATAGATAAAATTATTACAGACGATTTAATTGCACAAAAAAAAGGTATAGAGAATTTTGTTTTAAATTTTGATTCTCTTTCAGATGTTTTCACAAACGATCCAGATTTAAAGGAAAAGACCGTGATTGTTATTTCAAACGGTACTAATGATGGTCTAAGTGGAATGAATGCAAATATAGGTGATAATGCACAAACTGAAGCAATAAGGCAAAACTTGAATCATTTTTCAGATGCATTCTTTACTTCAAATCAGAGCGATATCGACTTCTTTTTGGGTAAAAAAACCGGAACACCTGAATCGCAAGTTATTGATGAATGTGGTGCTTTAAAGCCTTGTATTCATGGAAGTGATGCACACATTAACAGTAAAATTTTTGAGCCCAAAGAAAAAAGGTATTGTTGGATAAAAGCCGACCCAACATTTAATGGATTAAAGCAAATATTATTCGAACCAGAAGAACGAGTTTATATCGGAGAATTGAAACCTGAAGAAAAATCTGATTATCAAGTTATCGAGTCTATTACTTTTATTGATGATAAATTTCAAGAAGAGCCAATCGTTTTCAGCGATAAGCTAACTTGTATTATCGGAGGAAAATCCACAGGGAAATCTATACTTCTGCATAATCTTGCAAATGCCATTGATCATAAACAGGTTGATGATAGGGAAAAAGGAT
>JAISIJ010000234.1 GCA_031262245.1 Oscillospiraceae bacterium
TTGGAATTAGAAGATAAATATTCAAACTATCAAAATATGACTGCTCAGGAAAAAGCAGACGAATGGCAGACTTATAACTCTTTACTTGCCGTCGGCAGCGGCGGTGCGACAGGTTTGGGTTACGGTCATTCACGTCAGAAATATTTCTATCTCCCCGAACCTCACAATGATTTTATCTTTGCGGTAATTTGCGAAGAGTTAGGCTTTTTCAGAGCAAGTCTTGTAATTTTAGCTTATCTTTTGTTGATTTTAAGAGGATTTTATATCGCCGCCAACGTCCCCGATAAATTTCTGTGCTTGCTTGCAACGGGGATTATGACACATATTACATTACAGGTAATACTCAATCTGATAGTTGTAACAGGTGTTATAAACACAGGTATATCTCTCCCCTTTATCAGTTACGGCGGTTCGGCTTTGGTTATTCAACTCTGCGAAATGGGTGTAGTTATTGCAATAAGCCGTTTTGTTCCTAAAAAAATCACCCCTACAGGTGATGTTGTAAGTTAAAAAAATCAAAGGAGTGTTTAATATAAGAGTTTTATTAACAGGCGGAGGAACAGGGGGACATATCAACCCTGCTCTCGCTATAGCAGATATAATCAAACAGCGAGAGGCAAGTACTCAATTCCTCTTTGCCGGTACTCCTTTCGGTATGGAAGCAGATTTAATCCCGAAAGAGGGATATAATTTTGCACAAATAAAGGTAAAAGGTTTTCAGCGTCACCCTTCTGTTGAAAATCTCAAAAGAAATATTGAGGCGGCAAGCTGTTTAATCTCTGCAGATGTTCGTGCCAAAGAAATTATAACAAGTTTTAAGCCGGATATTGTAATCGGCACAGGGGGATATGTCAGCGGACCTGTTGTAAAAAGAGCCGCTAAACTCAGAATACCCACAGCTATCCACGAAGCAAACGCTTTGCCGGGTTTAACAACGAAAATACTGTCTAAATATGTTAATGCAATTATGCTTACCGTCCCCGAAACAAAAGACTGTTTCAAAGGGAAAAACTGTGTTGTAACAGGTTTACCCGTAAGAACTGCTTTTTCGACCAAAACAAAAGAACAGGCAAGAAAAGAATTAGGTCTTGATAATAATATGACGGTTTTGTCTTTCGGCGGTTCGTTGGGAGCAGGTAAGATAAACGAATGTATGCTTGATGTTATAAATTGGGGTAAAGACTTAGACATTAACTTTATTCACGGTTTCGGCAGTAACGGCAGAAAAATTTTTACAGATTCCGTTGTTGAAAATCTTCAAAGCGAAAAAATTAAAATTTCCGAATATATATATAATATGGGTGTGTGTTTAACTGCGGCGGATTTGGTTATATGTCGCAGCGGAGCCTCAACCCTTGCGGAACTTGAGGCTGTGGGCAGAGGAAGTATACTTATTCCCTCACCTATTGTTGCAAATAATCACCAATATTATAATGCAAAGGTACTTGAAAAAGTAGGCGGTGCTGTTTTAATCGAACAAAGCGAGTTAAATTCCGATAAATTAATTGCTCATATACAGCTGTTTTTTGAACAGCCTAACAAACTTACGGCAATGGGAAAAAAGACCCATTCTTTGTATATTGACGACACCCCGAAACGTATTTACGACACAATCAGAAAAATAATGTGAAAAATAAACAAAAAACGCTCCGAAAAAAGCGTTTTTTTGTGTGAAAATTAACAGTTGACAATCAAATTATATATGTTATAATTTAAACAGGCATATTGTCGGCATATTAACTTTTGAGGTGAATATGGATTTAATAAGTGTCATTGTTCCTTGCTATAACGAAGAAGAAGTGTTACCTTTGTTTTATGACGAGATTACAAGGGTTTTAAATTCTATAGCTGATATTGATTATGAAATTCTGTTGGTTAATGACGGTTCAAGGGATAAGACCTTACAGATTATGAAAGATTATGCCCAAAAAGATAGTCGTATAAAATACATCTCTTTTTCGAGAAATTTCGGTAAAGAGGCGGCAATGTATGCAGGCTTGCAAAATGCAAAAGGCGACTATGTTGTTATACTCGATGCCGACCTTCAACACCCACCCTCTCTTATTCCGAAAATGTATGAAATAATTACAACAACCGATTATGACTGTGTCGGGTCACGTCGAACAGACCGTGCCCACGAGCCGCGTATTCGCTCATATTTCGCAAGAAAATTTTACAAAATCGTCAACCGTATATCCCAAACGGAAATAGTTGACGGAGCTCACGATTTTCGCTTTATGTCAAGACAAATGGTTGATGCCATACTGACAATGACTGAGTACAATCGTTTTTCAAAAGGCATATTCTCTTGGGTTGGTTTTAAAACAAAATATCTTGAAATGAAAAATGCAGAACGTGCCGCCGGAACAACCTCTTGGTCGTTTTGGAAACTCTTTATCTATGCTATAGACGGAATTGTTGCATTTTCAACCGCTCCTCTGTGGCTCTCGATAATATTAGGTGCCGTATTTATGATTGTGGGTATTTTAGGCACGATTTTTGCCATTGTTGATAAAATAATATCCCTCTATAATTGGATACCCTATCTTTCAAAACACGCTTTCGGGACACTCTTAATCAGCACTATGCTCTTCCTTTCGGGACTTGTTATGTGCTTTATGGGTATTACCAGTATATATCTGTCAAAAATATATATGGAAGTTAAAAACAGACCTGTTTATATAGTAAAAGAGAGTAATGTTGAGAAGACTGACACGGAGGTATGATATGGCTGAATTCGTAATGAGTTTTGATGAAATGTATGAAAAATTCAAACCTATCTTCGGAACACAAAAGCTTTATGTTATCTCAAATGACAATGAAATTAAAATTCAACCGCCGAAACAGAAAAAAGAGCGTGCAGAGGCTTGCGGACTGTTAAAAGGTCTTGTCAATCTTCCCGATGATTTTAATAAACCCCTTGAGTGTTTTGAGGATTATATGGAATGAACTATTTACTTGATACTTGTGCTGTTGTATTTTTCTTTGAAAACTCTGATAAAATGTCCGAAAAAATAAAATCTGTTATTTCAGATAAAAACAATTCAATTTTTGTGAGTTATCTTACTTTTTGGGAATTATCATTAAAAATGTCATTGAAAAAATATAAAGGTGCTTTTAATTTTGAATTAGATATGCTTTATAATTTTTTAATTGATTATGATTTTGAAATTATAAACCTTGACCTGAAACATTTTCAAATGTTAAAAACACTTGAAGAAATTCACGGCGACCCTTTTGACAGATTATTAATTGCTACTGCCAAAAGTGAAGATTTTATTATAATTACGTCAGACGAAAATATACAAAGATATAGTATTAAAACACTATGGTGATTTCTGAATTACCAAAAAGGAAGTTGAAAATGAAAAAAATAGCGGTAATAATGGGCAGTGACAGTGATTTTCCCGTATTGAAAGACTGTTTTTCCACTTTAAAAGAATTTGATATACCCTTTGAAGCTCACGTTATTTCAGCACACAGAACCCCCGATTTATCAGCAGAATTTTCAAAAAATGCAAGAGATAACGATTTCGGCGTTATAATAGCAGCGGCGGGCAAAGCCGCTCACCTTGCAGGTGTTTTGGCTGCTCACACAACTTTGCCTGTTATCGGAATACCGATTAAATCTTCTCTTGACGGAATGGATGCTTTACTGGCAACTGTCCAAATGCCGCCGGGGATACCTGTTGCAACTGTTGCTGTTGACGGTGCTAAAAATGCCGCATTACTTGCAATTCAGATTCTCTCTGTTTCGGACGAGCTTTTAGCCGACAAACTCAAAGATTTTAAAAAGAAAATGGTTGAGGGTGTTGCTTTAAAAGACAAAGCATTACAGGAGAAATTATAATATTTACACAAATTACAGTGCTTGTTGAACAAGCTTGAATAAAGGGAGTATAAAAATGGACATAGTAAAAGGCAAACAATTATATGAGGGTAAAGCAAAAAAAGTATTTGAAACAAACGACCCAAATCTTGTAATTGTAGACTATAAAGACGATGCAACAGCATTTAACGGCGAAAAAAAAGGAACTATTCACGATAAAGGCATTGTGAATAATAAAATGTCTGATTTTCTGATGTCGCTCCTTGAAAAAGAGGGTATTCCCACCCACTTTGTAAAAGAAATTTCCGACAGAGAAACTATCGTTAAAAAAGTAACTATTATCCCTCTTGAAGTTATTGTCCGTAATATCACAGCGGGTTCATTGTCTAAACGTGTAGGTAAACCCGAGGGTATTAAATTGTCTGTTCCTGTTATTGAATATTCATACAAAGACGATGAATTAGGCGACCCTATGGTGAATGATTACCATATAATCTCTTTCGGTTGGGCAACAAAAGAAGAGCTTGCCGTAATTGCAGATTATGCTTTAAAAGTTAATGCTTTTCTTATCAACTACCTCAAAGATGTCGGCGTTGACCTTGTTGACTTCAAGCTTGAATTCGGCAAAACCGCTGACGGCACTATTATTTTAGCTGACGAAATTTCACCCGATACTTGCCGTTTCTGGGACAGTAAAACAGGTGAAAAATTAGACAAAGACCGTTTCCGCCGTAATATGGGCGGAGAGGAAGAAGCTTATCAGGAAATGTTTAAACGCCTTGGTTTATAAAAATTTTTATATAAGCGGGAATTAAAAAATGAGTGAAATACACGAGGAGTGCGGTGTCTTCGGCATTTGCAGTTATAATATTACAAAAGATATTGTTACCCATTGCCGAACGGCATTATATGCACTCCAACACAGAGGTCAGGAATCTTGCGGCATTGTTGTCAATAATGACGGAATGTTCAAACAGCAAAAGTACCTCGGTTTAGTTCCGAGTACCCTCTATCAACGCCGCCTTGACAGGCTCGGCGAGGGAAATATCTGTATAGGTCACGTTCGTTACTCAACTACAGGCGGAAATTTTATTGAAAATGCTCAACCTGTTTTAACACGTCACGCTAACGGACCTCTTGCTATTGCTCATAACGGCAACCTTACCAATGCAGACGAGTTAAGACGTAGGTATGAAATGCAGGGAAAAATATTTCAAACAACCAATGACAGCGAAGTAATTTCTTATGCAGTAACCGAAGCAAGGTTAAAATCTCAAACTATTGAAGAGTCTGTTTTGGAGGCTATGAAAAAGATTAAAGGTGCATATTCCCTTGTGGTAATGTCGCCCTCAAAACTTATAGCCGCCCGCGACCCCAATGGTATTCGCCCCCTTTGCTTAGGGCATTTACCCAACGGCTCTGCGGTAATTGCTTCCGAAAGCTGTGCTTTGGATTGTATCGGAGCAAAACTCGAACGTGAGATTAAACCGGGAGAAGTTTTTGTTGCAAATGTTGATACAAAAGAGGAATATTCCCTTTTTTATGATGGGAAAAAAAACTCTTCACTCTGTGTATTTGAATTTGTTTATGTTGCAAGACCCGACAGTGTAGTTGAGGGTGTAAGCGTTCACCAAGCAAGGCTTAACGCGGGAAAAATCCTTTGGGAAGAAGAAAAACATCTCAAAGGGAAAGATAAAGCCGATATAGTTATAGGTGTTCCCTCAAGCGGCTTAGACGGTGCTTTAGGATATGCCAATGCCTCAGGAATACCTTACGGTGTTGGATTTATTAAAAATAACTATGTGGGACGTACCTTTATCAATCCCGAACAAAGCGACCGTGTATCTGATATTGATATGAAACTCAATGTTATAAAATCTGTTGTTGACGGTAAACGTGTTGTTCTCCTTGACGACAGTATTGTGAGAGGTAATACTTGCAGACGTATTATCGAAAAACTCCGTGATGCGGGTGCAAAAGAAGTACATTTCCGCGTTTTAAGCCCCATCTTCTACAATGCTTGCTACTATGGTATTGATATTGACAGTCAAGGCGACCTTGTTTCAAAAGGACGCACTATGCAGCAAATCGGTAATTATATCGGTGTTGACAGTCTTAACTATCTCTCAATCAAAGGTGTTAAACGTATGGCGGGAGATTTCGGCGACTGTAAATTCTGTACAGCTTGCTTTGACGGTAAATATCCTGTTAAAATCCCCGAGAACAGGTCAAAATATAAATTCGACCAACCTAAAAATAAACAGCTAACCCTTGAATAAATATATAATAATCCGGGAGGATGAAGTATGTCTTTCTTTATGATAAACACAGACAAAGCAAACAGTGATACTCACGAACAGGAAATGTTTTCTCGTCCCAAAGCCTCTATTTACGGTAATGTTACGGCAACTAACGAAGCTTTTTTTGATATGAAAAAAGGCGATATGGTCTTCTTTTACAGAGATAATGTCGGTGTTGTTGCTTACGGCTTTATTGAACAAGATGTTTTTGAGGAATATAACACTACACCTTATGAATATGCACATCCGCTCCTTAACTTCCATATCCTTGAAGAACCCCTTGACTATGAAAGCATTGTGGGTAAACCTATGGGTGTGGGTGCTTGTTGGAAAAGAAATGTGTCTAAATTAGGTAAATATGTGAAAGAAAACGGTCTTTAATACTGCTGCAATTCAACAGTATACTTTATAAATTTTAAAGGATAAAAAATGAACAGTTTTTCTGAAAGTTATAAATCTGCCGGTGTTGACGTTACAGCAGGATACAAGGCAGTTGAACTTATGAAATCTCAAGTTGCAAAAACCTTAACCGCCGGTGCTATAGGCGGCTTGGGAGGTTTCGGCGGTCTGTTTGAATTACCCACAGGATATAAAAATCCTGTGCTTGTTTCGGGAACAGACGGTGTCGGCACAAAACTCAAAATAGCATTTTTATTGGATAAACACAACACAATCGGTATAGATTGTGTTGCTATGTGTGTTAATGATATTATCACAAGCGGAGCAAAACCGCTTTATTTCCTTGACTATATCGCTTGCGGCAAAAACTTCCCCGAAAAAATCGCACAAATCGTTGAGGGGGTTGCCGAGGGTTGTGTTCAATCCGGTTGTGCTTTAATCGGCGGTGAAACTGCCGAAATGCCGGGATTTTATCCCGAAAACGAATATGACCTTGCAGGTTTTGCAACAGGTATTGTCGAAAAAGAAAAAATTCTCAAAAGTGATACCCAAAAAGAGGGAGATGTACTCATTGCATTAAAAAGCAGCGGTGTTCACTCTAACGGTTTTTCACTTGTGAGAAAAGTTTTTTCCATTAATGAAGAAACAATTAAACGTCACTATTCCGAGATTAATACAACTTTAGGCGAATGTCTGTTAACCCCTACAAAAATTTATGTTAAACAAATACTCTCCCTCCTTGAACAAGTTGAAGTTAAAGCAATTTCACATATCACAGGGGGCGGTTTTTATGAGAATATCCCTCGTATGTTGCCGAAAGGGTTAACTGCAAAAATCGAGAAAGCTATTATTAAAACACCGTTGATTTTCAATTTAATTCAACAAACAGGCAAAATCCCCGAAAGAGATATGTTTAATACCTTTAATATGGGTGTGGGTATGGTTTTATCTTTAGATAAAACACTTGTCGACAACGCCCTTTCAATCCTCGGTGACGATGCTTATATCTTAGGTGAATTGGTTCAAGGCGAAGAAGGAGTTATTCTTAATTAATAATTAGTAATGAGTAATTAATAATTATTTTAATTGGATAATTTAAAATTAATAATTATTTTAATTGGATAATTAAAAATTAATAATTATTTTAATTGGATAATTAAAAATTAATAATTATTTTAATTGGATAATTAAA
>JAISIJ010000024.1 GCA_031262245.1 Oscillospiraceae bacterium
CTACGATATGTGTTCTTAAAAAATATCGAGGTAATCATATAACATCACATTTCTACGATATGCTTGAAGGCAATAAAGACATTCCGGAAGATGTTTTCAGTGATTGTGTTGCTACACGCACTTGGAACGAAAATTATGCTCATATCGGTATTCTTCAAAAAAGAGGATTTACTCTGACACATACAACCGTTGCAGACAGACACCAAGACGATATCGACTATGATACGGTATACTACTGTAAATGTCCTAAACGTCGCCACATTTTAAAATTCAGCGACAGACAAGATGCAAGCGGATATAAAGTAATGGTTATTACTACCGGCGGAACTATTGCACAAGGGCATGATGAGTTTGACCGTACTGTTCAGCAGGCAACAAGCAGTCCGTTTAAAGATTGTATATCAACAATCGTTAAGCAAATGAATCAAGCAGGTGCTAATAAATTGGAAACACAGGAAAGTCATTTTGTTGATACTGTTATGATTGAGGAACTTCTTAATAAAGACAGTTCTAATATTGTGCCCGAAGATTGGGAAGTGCTTGTTAATAAAATTGTTGACGAGTATGATAATTACAAGGCATTTGTCATTACTCACGGAACAAATACACTCGGGTATACATCGGCTGCGTTATCTTTTGCTCTCGGACGACTCGGAAAGCCCGTTGTTTTAACAGGTGCTCAAGTTTCATATGGAGAACCGGGTTCAGATGCACAAATGAATTTGGAAAATGCTCTTCGGATTGCTACATATAACAAATATGATTTGTGGGGTGTTATGGTTGTATTCGGCAGCAAAATTATAAACGGTACACGTGTTAAAAAAACTACCGAATATGCTTATGACGCATTTAAAGCATTCGGTGCAGGAAAACTTATCGGAGATATCGGTAACTCAATTAAAATTGATGAATCCGGTTTAGGAGCACACAGAGATAATTGGAAAAATCCCGCAAAATCTCGTGATGAATTGGAAATTGTCAATCATTTCGATATGAATATTGCATCCTTTACTGAGTTTCCCGGTATGACTTCAAAGATTTTTAAACATCTTGTTGATAATTGCGGTATTAAAGGATTTATATTGCGTTCGACCGGTGCAGGTGACCCGAATGTGGCGGCGTTAGGTGTTAGATATGAAAATTTGCGTGAAGCGTTTGATTATTTAAGGAGAAAAAAAATTCCGATTATCGTCACCACACAAGCCCCTGACGGAACAGCAAGTATGGATATAAATAGTCCGGGAAAAGAAGCTCGTAGATTAAATGCAATACCTGCTCGAGATATGAGTATGGAATCTATGACAGTAAAATTGGCATGGCTTATTGCTAAGGGGTTGCCATATGAAGAGATACGTAAACAAATGGGACAATCCGACCACGGCGAAATAAAATAAAATTACAGGAGATATTGCAATTCCAGTAGGAACAGTTACTTTGCCGATATATTTTGTTGCTGATTTGGACGATTTACAAGATATAAATTGTGTAAATGTCAAATGGAATTGCTATATAACAAAATATGAACGATATTTTTTTACTATATAAATGCACTAATACAGAAAAAAACCGAATTGAAAAAATTCGAAATAATTTAATTAACGCTGACAAATTAAGAAATTTCATTATTAAAGATTATGACGATTCTTTGCCGGAAGAAAGTTTTTATGAAAGTACTCGTTCATCGATTTTGGTATGCCTTATTGACGATGAGTGGTTTTATGATGAACAATACCGTAACATATGGAAGTATTTTTGGAACAAGCAGAAAGAGCCTAAATATAAATGTCAAATATTATTCCCTGTATTAATTAAAAAAATAATTAATAGTAATTTTGATGGTATTAAGAAAACAATTTTTTCTGAGGCAGAAAGAATATTAGGTTTCTACAATGGGTTGAATGACAATTCTCCTGACATCGAAGATTTATATTCTGATGTCAAAAATTCTTTAGAGCATATTGAAAAAGATAATGATATTAACTTTCATTCAAAACATAGTGATGAAACAATAACAAATGTTCACTCTGTATATAGTTTTCTATGCTCTTCAATCGATAAAAGCGAAACTGAAAATGCTAAATGTTGGGATGAAAAAATAAAGAAATGCGATAAAATTGTAGACATTGAAGAAAGAAGAGAAAATATTAACAGTGTTATTTCAGAGTTGGAAAAAGTATTAAAAGAAAATGCTATTAATGACAATGTGAGAAAATATCCTGATGCAAAACGAGTTTGTGTTTTATACACGGGCGGTACAGCCGGCATGATATTTGAAAACGACCCTGATGTAAAAGATTCATTGAAATTAATACAAGCAGATTCAAAACAGTTGATTATTAAATTACCCCGTCTCAAAAAAGAAAAGTTCGAAATAGATTTTTATTCTTTTGACAAAGCTCTGGATTCATCAAATATCGGAAGTCAACATTGGATGCTTATGGCTGCTGTAATTGAAATACTCTCCGAAAAATACAACGGTTTCGTTATTATTCACGGAACTAACACAATGGCATATACAGCATCGGCAATTTCTTTTCTATTTGATAATACTGCTGATAAGCCGATAGTGTTAACCGGTTCGGAATTGGCGTTAACCGAAGGGAATAGCGATGCCGAACAAAACATTCTTCGTGCTATTGAAATAGCCGCACAAAAAGATACTACTGATATTACCGGTGTATGTATATTATTTGGCAAATGGATATTGAGAGGTAACAGGACTACAAAGCAAATTGCTCTTGATAAAACCGAAGGATTTTATTCACCTAATTTCCCTGCGATAGCATCTATATCTTCAGATAAGGTTATCGTTGATTTGGCACATTCAACCAATGTTAAACCATCACAAAATTCTTTCAGTATGAATAGGTGCATTTCTTCTCATCCCAAAGTAGCCATATGTGATATTTATCCGGATATGGATATGGAGGCATTTAAAAATACTTGCAACAGCAATTCTGTTGAAGCCGTTATTTTAAGAACTTACGGTACCGGAGGAGTGCCGGATAGAGACTCGGATTTTATAGATTGTCTTAAAGGATTAAAAGATAGAAAAATAGTAGTAAATTTGACACAATGTCCGAAAGGAACTTCCGAATTCAGACTTTTTGAAACTAACGAAACATTATTTAATTACGGTGTTATAAGCGGCGGCGATATGGTAACCGAAGCCGCTTATTGTAAATTAAAACACTTATTTTCTAAATTCAGTCCTATTCAAGATACAGTAGAGCGAATGAAATGTATTCGTCACTATATGATGGTAAATATACAAGGCGAAATGTCAAAAAGTATGTTTGTTGTTCCTGTCCCTATCCGTAATGATTGTGTAGAAATTAAAGAAGATGGAGGTCGGTTTGAATTAGATGAAAATTGGTCTGAAAATCCTGCTCTTGATTTCCGTAGAGTTTTGAAGAAAAATTTAGACCAAGATTCATTTGCAAAATTAGATCATGATAAAGATTTTATTGAAAGTGCTGTATTACGTTTAGGAAGAGTCAGTATACTTGACTCTACACAAAAAAATAAAGATATTCATCTAAAGCTTGAAATATCTATATTCCCCAAAAACGGATATGAAAAAGAAAACGATAATAAAACTATAACTCATAGTGTTAAATTTGCAAAATCCGACAGAAAAGATAAAGATATAAATATAGATTGTCTTGAGATTGCTAAAAATTATCTGAAACCGGCAAAAAATGTGA
>JAISIJ010000125.1 GCA_031262245.1 Oscillospiraceae bacterium
ATTTAAATGAAATCGAAAAATTCTGGGCTTGGCTTAAAAATAAACTTAAATCTGTTCTTCCTTCTTTCGATAATTTAATGGATGCTTTGTGTTATTGTTTTCAACTTAATTAACTATAATATTGGTGTGGCGGTTGAGGCTGTGCCTATAAAAATAGAGAGTATGAATGCACACGCAACCGCACACGGGGTAACACTTGAAGAAGCACAGAAATATATTGACACGGCAAAAATAATGTTTGAGCAGAAAAATCACCGTAATATGTATCTTTCTTACGATGGTTCTGCAACCATTCTTGTAGAAAACAAAAGGCTGATTTCTGCATATAGTAGAAAAGATTTTGACCGTTCAATACTTATGATTTTGGAGGAGATTACAAATGTATGATGAAATAAAATCCTACTGCCCTTTGGTAGATAAAGAGGTAAGCGAGGGTGAATGTTACGATGTGCAAATGGTACGTTCGGGTTTTATAAAATCGAGCATTTTGGATTTTGAACTTAATACTAAAAGAGCAGAGTTTTTCTGTTCGTTTTGCAGATTTAATCAGTTGGAGTGCGAGCCACCTTTAGTGGTTCAGCGTGTAGGAGCCATATCTGACAATGTGGGGGAAATATATTAAAAACGGAATTTTATCTGTATTGGTAAGCTTGATACAGCATAAGGAGTTAAAATGAACAAAATTGAAACAATTCAGAAAAAGTTAGCTAATATTGAAAAAGAAAAAGGCGTAAAAATCCTGTATGCTGCCGAGAGTGGTAGTAGGGCTTGGGGTTTTGAATCTGACGATAGTGATTACGATGTGAGATTTATTTACGCACAGCCTGTTGAAAAATATTTACAAATACAAGAAACGAGAGATGTAATTGAATTGCCTATTGACGGTATTTGGGATATTAATGGTTGGGATTTAAAGAAAACGTTGTTGTTATTGCATAAATCGAACTCTACGTTATTTGAGTGGGGTAACTCACCTTTGGTTTATAAAACTACCGATGAATGGGGTAAAATCAAAGAAATAATGAATAATTATTTTCTACTCAAGTCCGGAATTTGGCACTATTTGAGTACGGCAAAAAGCAATTACAACGAGTTTTTGAAAGATAAAGAGCAGATAAAGTTGAAAAAATATTTTTACTGTTTACGCCCTATTTTGGCTTCGATGTGGATTTTGAACGAGCAAACGCCGCCCCCTATGAAGTTTACTGAGTTAGTTTCGGCGGAGTTAGATAGAGATATACTGCCGTTTGTTGAAGAATTGCTGAACCTTAAAATGAACTCTGCGGAAACAAAATTCATTTCGCCTGTAACGCAATTGAATGATTATATCGAGAAAAATTTAGTGATTATGCGTGAGAAAGTTGAGAGTTTACCGCATCAAAAAACTCTGGATTTTGAGGAATTGAACGAGGTTTTCAGGGGTGTTTTAGGGGTAATGCAATGATAATCAGTGCGAGTAGGCGAACAGACATACCCTCTTATTACTCTGAATGGTTCTTTAATCGGCTTAAAGAGAGGTTTGTTTTGGTGCGAAATCCTATGAATATCCACCAAATAAGCCGCATTAATCTTTCGCCGGATGTTGTTGACGGCATAGTTTTTTGGACTAAAAATCCTGTTCCTATGCTTGAAAAGCTTGCTGAATTAAGGGATTATACTTATTATTTTCAATTTACAATTACAGGTTACGGTGCTGATATAGAGTGCAATTTACCGGATAAAAACAAAATCATTTTGCCGGCATTTAAAAAAATATCCGAAATTATCGGTGCTGATAGGATTATTTGGCGTTATGACCCGATATTTTTTAACCCAAAATACACATTTGACTATCACATTCGAGCCTTTGGCAAAATCGCAGAAATTCTTTCCGGTTATACAAAAAAGGTAACAATCAGCTTTTTAGATTGTGATTATCGTAATGTTAAAAATAATATTTCAAGCCTTAATTTAACGCAATTAGGTTATGAGGAACAAATTGCCATTGCTGTTGAATTTTCAAAAATTGCCGAAAAATTCGGGTTAATTATCGATACTTGTGCCGAAAAAATTGATTTAAGTGAATTTGGGGTAACTCACGCAAGTTGCATTGATATAAAACTTTTTGAGAAAATTCTCGGTGTTCAAATGAAATCCGAAAAAGATAAAACACAGAGAAAAGAATGTTTTTGTAATTCTGCAATTGATATCGGTGCATACAATACTTGCCTTAACGGCTGCAAATATTGTTATGCAAACTATAATCAAAAAACGGTTTTTGAAAATAATTTTGCACATAACCCCGATTCTCCACTATTATTCGGTGATATAACTGCCGAGGATAAAATCACGGACAGAAAAGTTAAATCGCTGAAAATTGAACAACTTGGGCTTTTTGAGAATGATTGTTGAAATTCAGTAAATAAAATATAATCAAAGCAATACTTATGTAGTCTATCGTAACGATACTATCTAAACTAAAAATACAAACGCAGATAACAAGTACACTAAAAAACAGACTTAAAAGGTCTGTTTTTTTACATATTTTCACTTGACAATGGCTTTTATGTGTGGTATAATTAAATATAATGTAGAATACTGTAACTATATGCGTTTTAGTTACAAGATATTCAAAAGTATGGAGGTTAACTTATGAAATTAAATATTCTTAGCAAGATTCCCTCATTTTTTCTTAGACTTCTTAATTCATTAAAAAAGAAAATAACTAATATTATAGTAATAATAAACCCAAAAAGAGATGTTAATATTGAGCAAAATGGAATTAAAAATGCAGACAGTAACGTCAAAGATAGTGATATAAAGCTTACATCTAAAACCATTGATTTAAAAGAGGTTAAAGTTATTGGACGTGACGATTTCAATAAAGAAATTCATAAAAAATTCAATATTGAGGAACGCCATATTTTAGTCTTGTATGGTCAAGGTGGTATTGGTAAAACTATTTGTTCTAAATATTATGCATATACAAATAAAAACTATTATAAATTGATACTATATATGGACTTTAATGAAAATATTAAGACTACATTTGCAACTAAATGCAACTTTACTGAAAATGGATTTAGTAGACTTTCATATGAAGAAAAATACATTAAAATCAAAGAATATTTAGAAAGCTTAAAGGAAAAATGCTTAATTTTGATTGACATTAATGACGAGGAATTCAATGATTTTGATATAAATGATATTCCTGAAAATGATAATATAAAAGTTCTTTTTGCAACTCGTTGTGAAGACCTTTGTAATGCAACCAAAATTGTTGTTCCAAAGTTAAAATATGAATATTTAAAACAAATTTTTATTAATAATTCAGAAGAGATTAATGATAATGATAATGAAGATTT
>JAISIJ010000165.1 GCA_031262245.1 Oscillospiraceae bacterium
AGAATTTGAAAATATCGGTTCATATAAAGAGGTTTAAATATGAAAATTCTGTTTTTGAGATTATTGAAAAAGGCTTTAAAGTGCTTTGCAATTGTGTCGATATTAATATTCCTATTGTATATAGTTTTAGAATTTATGGATTTATATCGTACAATCCAACAGGAATTGGATTTAAAATACGATTCTTGGTTTATAAGAATTCCGTTAATCGGAACTGCGATTATTTGTATTCTTTTTTTGCTGATAGGAATATTGTTATATAATTATCATTACAAAAGACCGCGTTCAAAGAAAACAGATTTTTTTGAAGAATTATCGAAGAAGTTAGATTAGGTGATTTTAATGAAAGTATTAAATATTATTTCCGCTATATTATTTCTTATATCTTCCTGTTGCTTATTAGGTATACCATTTCTTAATTTAGATGATGAATTTCCTAAAATTGCATATTGGCTTGCGGGAGCGTTTTGGGGCGGTCTTTTTTCAGGATTAGTAATTCAAATTTTTTTATCTGTAAAATGTCGAAAAAAGACAGTTTTAAGAAAAAAAGATAAAATTAAATCGATTTTAGGTATCTTATTTTTATCTTTTTTAGTGACTTTTATTGTAATAATGATATTTTTTAATAAGAATGAATTCTTGTTACCTATTAATTTGTTTACTCTCGCAACTTCTGCTGAATTATATTTTGTAGTCAAAAGAACGGAGCATTTTTAAATGAAACTTAAAAAACGTTTATTTTCGATAGTAATTTCGGGATTGTTATTGATTAACACTTTTACGGTTTATGCCATTGATACAACTGATATTGCAACAAATGACGTACCCCGAGAAACAGCGGCTGATACAATTGATAATATTAATATTTCAATGCAAGAAGTAATTGAAACAGATAACCAAGTAACAACTTCTGCCATAACAACCGGGAGTACATCTGAAACTTCTGAAATAACTTCTTCGGAAAATTCCGTAACTACTTCCGATATCAATTCAATGACTTCTGATGTTTCCGAAACAACATCTGAAAATGTTGATACTACTTCTGATAGTTCTGTAAATTTTCCGCCGGAAACTGCAATTCCGCTGTATTTAAATAATGAAAATCAAACCGTTGAAGACTACATTAAAAGTAATACTTCTGCCGATAGAGTTAATAAAACTTATGACGGAAAAGCAACCGTAAATATCGAATATGAAAGCTATCTTTTCAATGGTATCCAAAATCAAGACGATGTTTATTTGACAGCAGTTATAGAATTTGATACACAAAATGTTACGAATGATAATCAAAATGTAACGTTAAAAGATTTTGCACTTGCAGGCGAAAACAGCGGTAATTATTCTCTTCCTGTTGATTTTCCTACCGAGATAAGAATAGATAATTTTGCTAAAATAAGCCCGAAAACGCTGTATGTTGCTCCTGTAACAACGGAATGTTATTACGGTCAAATTACTCAAAAGCCGGCTGATATTAATAATCCCGAAGATGTACATTTTATTAATTCGGAAGTTATTTTCGGTGATATTGTTAATATAAATTCCGTTTCAATAGGTATTGAAAACGGAGCAAATATAAAAGAGGACTATACTTTTCATCTTTACAACATTTCTCTTGATAACTCAAATTACACAGCCGTTTTGCCTGAAAATATAAAATTTTCGGTTATTCCATATAATACCGAAGAAAAAGCCTTGGATAGTATAGGAAATGAAACAGGTAACTATATCGGAGCGTTTAATACAAGTTTAAAAGCACCTGTCGGATTTCTTATAAGCTCAAATAATAATGTAAATGCGGGTTGGGCTGAGTCTTTAAATGTTTCGTTGAATGAAACTCAAAACGGAAATATAAAATATTATCTTCGGAACAATACCCCTGATTCCGACGAATATTTTGCTATAAGCACGGAAAAAACTTTTAATTATACTTGTGTTAATTCCAAACCCGAAGTTATAGAATCGGAAATTGAATACGTTGATACCAATAAGGTTTTGAATTTTTTATCTTTTGGTGTGTTCGGTAATGACAGCGTTAAAATTTCTGTTACGGTAAAAGGGGCTAATGTCGAGCAATCGGAAACCGAAATATATTTAAGCGGGTTAGACGGTGAATATATTTCCGGCAATGTAACATCGAAACAAATAGACGGCATATATTACTATACTGCGGTCTTTACTTTTGAAATCGGAGAAAATGAAGTATATTCACATCGGTTTAAAGCTTATGCGGTAAATAATTGCGGGACAGGTGCAGAAAAAGTATTAAGTTTTAACGGTGAAATGGGTGACGGTAATGTTGACAAAGTAACTATCGATAAAACTTTTCCGAAAATAGAAACAAACCAAAAAAACGCTGACGGGCATAGTGTGACATTTGGATTTAATGTTGAAGATTCCGGCGGAATAGCTGAAATATATTATGCTTGGGATATTAAACGAGGAGATAACGACGACAATGAAAATACACAAAGCGGACATTATATAGGTTTTAAAGGCAACAATTACAGCGATAATTATATATTATACCAAAATTATCAAAATAATAATTTTACAACAACATATTCCGGCGAGATAACATTGAGGTATGATGATTCTGTTTGGACAAAAAACAGGATGCATTCTTTGTATCTCAAAGTCATTGATAATGCAGGAAATGTTATTACTAACTACGAAAATATACAAGTTTCTCAACCTATCAATGTTAAAGTAGACATAAAAAATGCAGAAGATAATTCAGAAGATAATGCAGTTGACAAAGTATTAAGGTTTTTGAGTTTCGGAAATTATTCCAATGATAATATTATTTTAACGGTAACACCAACTGACGAGGAATCTGCGAATACATTACAAGCTGTTGAATTAGGATATAATAATGGCTATGATAATCAATCAATTAAA